>DASQVL010000142.1:0-4366 GCA_035640795.1 Crenalkalicoccus sp.
CCATCACGATGTCCCAGCGCCCCGGCCTCCCCACCAGATCACCCTCCAGCGCTGCCACCGCCGCGCCATTCAGCGCCGCATTCAGCCGGATGGCGGCGCAGGCCAGCGCGTCGAGCTCCGCCGCCTCCACCATCGCCGCGCCGGCGCGCGCCGCGGCGATCGCCGCCAGGCCGCTTCCCGCCGCGAAGTCCAGCACGCGACGTCCCGCGACCCGCGCCGGCTCGTCCAGCACGAGGCGCGCCATGGCCTGGCTGCCCGGCCAGGCGAAGGCCCAGAAGGGCGGCGCCACGCCCTCCCGCCGCAGCCAGGCCTCGGTCGCCTGCCAGATCGGCGTGATCTCGGTCGCCAGATGGAGCGCGATCTCCGGCACCAGCGGCGCGCGGGCGACCCTCGTGCTGGCCCGGATGAACGCCTCGGGGCTCACGCCCGGCCGAGCAGGACGGCCAGCGCCACCGCCAGCCCCACCTCCCGGTTCGCCTTGAACAGCGTCAGGCAATGCACCGGGTCGTGGATGTCGAGCGTCATCACCTGCCGCGCCAGCAGCGCCGCCGGCAGCAGCAACCCGGCGTAGAACCAAAGGCCGAGCCCGGCCACCCAGCCGGTCAGCGCCAGCAGCGCAACCGTGGCGGAGTAGCAGCAGGCCAGGAAGGGCCGCGTCCGCTCCCCGAAGCGCAGCGCGGTGGAGCCGATGCCGACCAGCGCGTCATCCTCCCGGTCCTGGTGGGCGTAGATCGTGTCGTAGCCGAGGATCCAGGCGATCGCCGCGGCGTAGAGCGTGGCCGCCGTCCAGCCGAGGCCGCCCGTCGCGGCCGCGGTGCCGAGCAGCGCGCCCCAGCCGAAGGTCAGCCCCAGCATGGCCTGCGGGAAGTCCGTGACGCGCTTCGCCAGGGGATAGAGCACGACCGGCACGAGCGAGAGCACGCCGAGCGCGATCGCCGCCCGGTTCAGCTGCAGCAGGATGGCAAGCCCGACGCAGCCCAGCGCCGCCAGGAAGACCAGCGCCTGGCGCGGCGTCACCAGCCCCGCCGCCAGCGGCCGCCCGCGCGTCCGCTCGACGCGCCGGTCGAGGTCGCGGTCCCAGAGGTCATTCACCACGCAGCCCGCGCCCCGCGTCACCACCGCGCCGATGCCGAACAGCAGGGCGAGCCGCAGCCCCTCCGCCCAGCCCGGCGCGCCCAGCGCGATGGCCCAGAAGCCCGGCAGCACCAGCAGCCAGGCACCGATCGGTCGGTCGAGCCGCATTAGCAGCGCATAGGGTCGCCAGCCGGGGGGCAGCCGCCCCACCCAGCCGCCGCTGCGTATGTCAGTGTAGCCTTGCACGCGCTGTCCTATAGCAGCGCCATGACCATCCCGCGCCTCCACCTCGATCAGCCCCTGGAGGCGGGGCGGGAAGTGGCGGCGAGCCCTGGCCAGGCGCACCACCTGGGCGGCGTGCTCCGCCGGGCCCCGGGCGACAAGGTGCTGCTGTTCAACGGCGCGGATGGCGAATGGGCGGGCCGCATCGCCACGCTGCGGCGGGACCGCGCCACGCTGGTGCCGGAACGGCAGACCCGCCCCCAGGCCCCGGAGCCCGAGCTCCGCCTCCTCGTCGCCGCGCTCAAGCGGGACGCCATGGACTGGGTGGCCGAGAAGGCGACCGAGCTCGGCGCCGCCCTGATCCAGCCGGTCATCACCCGCCGCTGCGTCGCCGACCGGGTGAACACCGGCCGGCTGCTCGCCATCGCGCGGTCCGCCGCCGAGCAATGCGAGCGGCTGACCCTGCCCCGCATCGCCGGGGCGGTCGCGCTGCATGCGGCGCTGGAGGCCTGGGACGGCGCGCCCCTGCTGATCGGCGCCGAGCGCGCCGGCGCGCCGCCCATTCCGCGTATCGCGCAGGGGTTGCGCCCGCCGCTCGGCTGGGCCGTGGGGCCGGAAGGCGGCTTCGATCGGGCGGAGCTTGACGCCGCCTGCCGGTATCCCTTTGTTTCGCCGGTCGCCCTCGGGCCCCGCATATTGCGGGCGGAGACGGCGGCCGTCGCGGGGCTCGCCGTGCTACAGGCCCTCGCCGGCGACGGGTTGCAGGCGTAGTCCGCCGGGGCGCGCCGCCCCGCGCGCGGCGGGTCACACGGAAGGGCAGGATGTCGAACCCCGGCGAGGCGGATCCCACGCCCATCACCTCCCTGCGCCAGCTGGCCGCTTGGTTCGATGCCGGATCGAAGCCGCGCGCGGAGTGGCGGGTCGGCACCGAGCACGAGAAATTCGGCTTCCGCCGCGACGACCTGCGGCCGCCACCCTACGAGGCGGTGGACGGCCGGGGCGGGATCGGCGCGCTGCTGGAAGCCATGCAGGCGCGCGGCTGGGCGCCCATCCTGGACGCCGGCAATGTCATCGGGCTGAAGCGCGGCGGCGCCTCCATCAGCCTGGAGCCGGGCGGGCAGCTCGAGCTCTCGGGCGCCGCCTTCGCCGACCTGCACGCGACGAAGCGCGAGCTCACCGAGCACATCCGCGAGGTGCACGAGGCGAGCGCCGCGCTGGAGCTGGGCTTCGCGCCGCTCGGCTTCCACCCGCTGGCGCGGCGGGAGGACATGCCCTGGATGCCGAAGAGCCGCTACGCGGTGATGCGGCGCTACATGCCCATGGTGGGCTCGCTCGGCCTCGACATGATGCTGCGCACCTGCACGGTGCAGGCCAATCTCGACTATGGCGACGAGGCCGACATGGTCGAGAAGCTGCGGGTCAGCCTGGCGCTGCAGCCGGTGGCGACGGCGCTCTTCGCCAACTCGCCTTTCGCCGAAGGCCGGCCGAACGGCTTCCGCAGCCTGCGCGCGCATGTCTGGTCGGACACCGACCCGGACCGCACGGGCATCCCCGCCGTGGTGTTCGAGCCGGGCTTCGGCTTCGAGCGCTTCGCCGACTGGGTGCTGGACGTGCCGATGTACTTCGTGGTGCGCGACGGGCGGCTGCACGACGTGGCGGGGGCGAGCTTCCGTGCCTTCATGGAGGGAGGGCTGAACACGCTCCCCGGGGAGCGCGCCACCATGGGCGACTTCGCCGACCATGTGACGACGGCCTTCACCGAGGTGCGCCTCAAGCGCTTCCTGGAGATGCGCGGGGCGGATGCCGGCAGCCCGGCGATGCTGCTCGCCCTGCCCACGCTCTGGGTCGGGCTGCTCTATGACGGCGCGGCGCAGACGGCGGCGGCGGCGCTGACGCGCGGCTGGACGGTGGAGGAGATGCGCGAGCTGCGCGCGGCGGTACCGCGGGAGGCGCTCTCGGCCCGCCTCCGCGGCCGCGCGGTGCGCGACATCGCGCGGGACGTGCTGGCGATCGCGCGCGACGGGCTCATCGCGCGCGGCCTGGGGGAGGAGGCCTTCCTCGCGCCGCTCGACGAGATCGTGGCGAGCGGCATGACCCAGGCCGACCGCTGGCTGCAGCTCCATGAGCGGGCCTGGCGGGGGAGGGTGGCGCCGGTGCTGGCGGAGGCCGAGGTCTAGGGCCCCCTCCCCCCCGGTGCGGTCAGGCCAGTCGCGGCAGCCGCAGCGCGAAGGCGCCGAGCTTCAGCACGCCCTCATCGAACATCCCGGATCCTCCACGCGGCGGGGATCGCCCTTCCCTATCCGTCGCGGCTTTCGCGCCGCACTTCCACCGCGGGCCCTGAACGGCGATCATCGGCCCAGCGAATGAAGGGAGGAGGCGGGCGCTGGCCGATCTCGGCAGCCTGGACCTGAACCTGCTGCGCATCTTCGACGCGGTGGCGCGGGAGCGGCACGTGACCCGGGCGGCGGAGCGGCTGAACCTGTCCCAGCCCGCCGTCTCGAACGCGCTGGCGCGGCTGCGCGTGGCGCTTGGGGACGAGCTCTTCCTGCGCCGCCCCGGCGGCGTGGAGCCGACGGCGCTTGCCCTCTCCCTCGCCCAGCCGGTCGCCGAGGCGCTGGACCGCATCGCCGAGGCGCTCGGCACCCGCACCCCCTTCGACCCGGCGACCGCGACCCGCGTCTTCCCGGTGGCGTTCAGCGAGTATGCCGAGGCGGTGCTGGCGCCGCCGCTGCTCGCGCGCATGGCGGCCGAGGCGCCGCACTGCCTGCTTGCCGTGCGGCATGCCGACCGCACGAACTGGGAGGCGGTGCTGGAGGACGGCGCCACCCTTGCCCTTGCCGTGCTGCCGGAGCCGCCGGCGATCTACACGCGCCTGCGCCTGCTGCCGGAGGCCTTCTGCACGCTGATGCGGCCGGGCCACGCCCTGGCAGAGGGCGCGCTGACGCTGGAGCGCTTCGTCGCCGTGCCCCACCTGCTGCACTCGCCGAACGGCTCGCGGGAAGGCGCGCTCGACGCCGCGCTGGCCGAGGCCGGAGTGGCGCGCCGCCTCGGCGCAGTGGTCGCGCATCTC
>DASQVL010000143.1:0-6188 GCA_035640795.1 Crenalkalicoccus sp.
GCCTCGCGCCGCGGCTCCTCCACCCCCGCCGCGGCGAGGCGCGCCGCCGCCTGCCCGAGCGTCACGCCACCTTCTGCGACGGCGCCGAGGCGGGTTGCGGCGCGGCGACCTGCCGCGGCGGCGGAATCGCCTCGGTGATCAGCCGGGTGCCGCCGCGATAGGTGAAGTAGGCCCAGATCCATTGCAGCATGACCAGCACGCGGTTGCGGAAGCCGATCAGGAAGTAGATGTGCGCGACGCACCAGATGAACCAGCCGAGCGCGCCGGTGATCCACACCGAGCCGAAGTCGCAGATCGCGCGGTGCCGGCCGATCGTCGCCAGGTTGCCCATGGAGTGGTAGCGGAAGGGCGCCGGCGCCGCGCCGCCCGTGGCGCGCGCCTGGATCACCTGTGCCACGTAGCTGCCCATCTGCTTCGCCGCCGGCGCGATGCCGGGCACCGGCCTTCCGTCCGGCTGCTGCACCGCGGCGGTGTCGCCGATGACGAAGATGTCCGGATGGCCGGGCACCGAGAGGTCCGGGTCGACCAGGACGCGCCCGGCGCGGTCCGCCTCCGCGCCGAGCCAGCGCGCGGCGGGCGAAGCGGCGACGCCGGCCGCCCAGATGACGGTGCCGACCGGCAGCCGCTCCTCGCCGATCATCACATGGTCCTCGGCGACGGCGGTGACCGGCGTGCCCAGCCGCACCTCCGCGCCGAGGCTGGTGACGGCTTGGCGCGCGACCTCGGACAGCTTCTCCGGGAAGGCGGGGAGCAGGCGCGGCCCCGCCTCGATCAGCACCACGCGCGCGCGTGCCGGATCGATGACGCGGAAATCCATGGCGAGGCCGACGCGCGAGAGCTCCGCGATGGCGCCCGCCATCTCCACCCCCGTGGGACCGCCGCCGATGATGGCGAAGGTCATCAGCCGGTCGCGCTCCACCGGGTCCGCCGTGGTCTCCGCGCGCTCGAAGGCGAGCAGGATGCGCCGGCGGAGATAGGTGGCGTCCTCCACCGTCTTCAGGCCATGCGCGATGCCGGCCCATTCGTCATGGCCGAAATAGGCGTGGGTCGCGCCCGTCGCCAGCACCAGCATGTCGTAGGGCCATTCGGCGCCGGTCTCGCAGCGCACGCAGCGCGCCACCGTGTCCACGCCGATGACGCGCTCCAGCGCCACCGTCACGTTGCGCTGGTAGCGCAGGATGGCGCGGGTGGGGGCGGCGATGTCGCCGGGCGAAAGCCCCGCCGTCGCCACCTGGTAGAGCAGCGGCTGGAACAGGTGGTGGTTGCGCTGGTCGAGCAGCGTGATCTCCACCGGCGCGTTGCGCAGCGCGCGCACGCAGGTGAGGCCGCCGAAGCCGGCCCCTGCAACGACAACCCGCGGCCGCGCGGCCGCCTGCGTGTCCGCCATGATCCCGCCCTCCAGGGGGTCGGGACGCGCCTCGCTCAGGCGGCCTCCGCCGCCAGCCGCGCCGCCTCGTCCTCGGCGGCCAGCGCGTCCAGGAGTTCATCGAACTCGCCTTGCAAGATACGGTCGAGCCTGTGGAGTGTCAGCCCGATCCGGTGATCGGTCACCCGCCCCTGCGGGAAGTTGTATGTACGGATGCGCTCGCTGCGGTCGCCGGTGCCGACCTGGCTGCGCCGGTCCGCGGCGCGCGCATCCGCCAGCTGGGCGCGCTGCTGTTCGTAGATGCGGGCGCGCAGCACCTTCATCGCCTTGGCGCGGTTCTTGTGCTGGGACTTCTCCTCCTGCATCGCCACCACCGTCCCCGTGGGGAGATGGGTGATGCGGACGGCGCTGTCCGTCTTGTTCACGTGCTGGCCGCCGGCGCCGGAGGCGCGGTAGGTATCGATGCGCAGATCGGCCTCGTTGATCTGCACGTCCACCTCCTCCGCCTCCGGCAGCATGGCGACCGTCACGGTGGAGGTGTGGATGCGCCCTTGCGTTTCGGTCGCGGGCACGCGCTGCACGCGGTGCACGCCGCTCTCGAACTTCAGCCGCGCGAAGACGCCGCGTCCCTCGATCTCCGCCGTCGCGCCCTTGACGCCGCCCAGGTCGCTCTCGTCATAGTCCAGCACCTCGAAGCGCCAGCGGCGCGCCTCGGCGTAGCGGCGATAGGCGTCGAACAGCTCGGCGGCGAAGAGCGCGGCCTCGTCGCCGCCGGCGGCCGGGCGGATCTCCAGGATGGCGCTCCGCTCATCCGCAGCGTCCTTCGGCAGCAGCATCAGCCGCAGCTCGCGCTCGAGTCGCGGCACCGCCTCCTTCTGCGCCAAGTACTCGGCCTCGGCGAGCTCGCGCAGCTCGGGATCGGCGAGCATCGCCTCCGCCTCGTCGCGGGCGCGCTCGGCGGCGCGCAGCTCCTGCAGCTTGCCGACGACCGGCTCGATCTCCGAGAGCTCCTTGGAGAGCGCGCCGATCTCCGCACCCGGCGCGGTCTCCAGCTGGGCACGCAACTCCTCCGCCCGGCGCAGCACGCGCTCGAGCTTGGCCGGGAGGCTCATGCGAGGACCCCGGGGATCTCGGCGAGCGGCAGCCGCGCCTGGGTGCCGGCATCGAGGTCGCGGAGCTGGGCTTCGCCGGCCGCCACCTCCTCCGGCCCGAGGATGACCGCGGCGCGGGCGCCCTGGCGATTGGCGCGTTCCATGCGCCGCTTGAGATTGCCGCGATAGGCGATCTCCGCGGCGATGCCGGCCCGGCGCAGCACCTGCAGCAGGTCGAGCGCCGCGGCCTCCTCTGCCTCGGAGACCGGGATCACCGCAACCGGCCGGGGTGCCGAGGGCGTCAGGCCCGCGGATTCCAGCAGCAGCGAGAGGCGCTCCACCCCGGCGGCCCAGCCGACGGAGGGGGTGGGCGGGCCGCCCATTTCCTCGACCAGCCCGTCATAGCGGCCGCCCGCCATCACCGTGCCCTGCGCGCCGAGGCGATCGGTCACGAACTCGAAGGCGGTGTGGCTGTAGTAGTCGAGACCGCGGACGATGCGCGGATTGTCGCGATGGGGCACGCCGAAGCGGTCCAGGTGGCGCTTCACCGCGGCGTAGAATTCGCGCGCTTCGGGGGTGAGGTGGTCGTGGATGGTGGGGGCGTCCGCGACCAGGCGCCTGTCGGCCTCATCCTTGGAATCGAGGATGCGCAGGGGGTTCCTGTCGAGCCGCGCCTTGCTGTCTTCCGAGAGCTGGTCGCGGTGGTCCGAGAAATAGGCGATCAGCGCGCCGCGATAGGACTCGCGGGACGCCGCGTCGCCCAGGGTGTTGATCTCCAGCACCGTGCCTTCGGCGATGCCCAGCGCCTGCAGGACGTGCCAGCCGCAGGCGATGACCTCGGCATCGGCAAGCGGCTCCGCGGCGCCCAGGACCTCGATGTCGATCTGGTGGAATTGGCGGTAGCGGCCCTTCTGCGGGCGCTCGTAGCGGAACATCGGGCCGGCGTAGAAAACCTTGCGCGGCAGGCCCGACTGGACGAGGCCGTTGGAGACCAGGGCGCGGCAGATCCCGGCGGTGGCCTCCGGCCGCAGGGTGACGGAATCGCCGCCGCGGTCGGTGAAGCTGTACATCTCCTTCGTGACGACGTCGGAGGTATCGCCCAAGCTGCGGGCGAAGACGCGGGTGTCCTCCAGCACCGGGGTCGCCCATTCCTCGAAGCCGTAGAGGGCGGCGATGCGGCGGGCGGTGTCCACCACCTGGTGGTGGCGGCGGAACTCCTCGCCGATCAGGTCGCGGGTGCCGCGGACGGGCTGGAGGGCGGACGACATGGGGGGCGGGTAGCCTCCGAGGCAGGGTGCGACAAGGGATCAGCCGGGCGCGATCAGCCGAAGCGTGGGGAAATAGCCGCGGTAACGGGCGGCATCGCGGGTCAGCAACGCCAGCCCGGCGACCGCGGCATGAGCGCCGATGAAGAAATCGGGCAGCACGCCGGTGCGGGGGCCGCCGCGCCAGCGATAGGTGCGGAAGACCTTGCCGGCCAGGAACAGGGCGGCCCGGGGCACCGGCAGGCTGGCGAGCCGGAGGCCGGAGACGAAGGCCTCGCAATCCTCCAGCCGGTCGAAGCCGATGGACAGCTCGGCGAACACGACGTCGTTGATGGCGAGCGGACCCTCGATCGCGGCCGCCTCCAGCGCCCGTTCCGACCATCCGGCCCAATCTGGGTCGTCCGCGGCGATATCCACCAGGACGTTGGTGTCCACCAGCGTCACCTCAATCCTCGCCGCGGGTCAGGCGCATGATCTCGTCCGTCGTCATGCCGTTCCAGCCGGGGGCGCGCCGCGCCTCGGCGAAGCGGCTCCGGGACGACGGCTCGGTCGGACCGGCCTTGCGCAGCAGAACCCGGCCATCCGGCTCGATGGCGAACTCGACCTCGCTGCCCGGAACCAGGCCCAGCCGGTCGCGGATCGCCTTCGGGATGGTGACCTGTCCTTTCACCGTGACAGGCATGCCCATGGCGGTATTACCTCGGTCCTCGCCGGTAATACCTGAGGGCCCTGCTGCCGCACCGCAAGCCGGTCAGCGCGTCGCGGCCGTCAGCCCGAGGAACAGTGCCAGCTCCAACCCCAGCACCCAGGCGAGCCGCCGCAACGCCGCGTCCCGGCGCGCCAGGTCCTCGTCCAGCCCCGGCACGGCATGGCCGCGCAGCCGCGCGATCAGCAGCGCGGAGAGGCCGAGCCCGTTCACCTCACTCGGCCGCCTGGCGGGCCGTCTCCGCGGCCTTCCGCGCCGCCTCCTCGGCCTTGATCTGCTCGGCCTTGCGCTCCACCAGTTCGACCAGGTGCTCCACCATCGCTGCCTCGTCGATGGTGTGGTCGGTCCTGCCCGCGGCATAGACCATGTGGCGCCCGGCGCCGCCGCCGGTCAGGCCGATATCGGTCAGCAGCGCCTCGCCCGGCCCGTCCACCACGCAGCCGATGATGGAGAGGGTGATCGGCGTCTCGATATGCGCGAGCCGGTCCTCCAGCGTGGCGACCGTACGGATCACGTCGAAGCCCTGCCGCGCGCAGGAGGGGCAGGAGATGATCTTCACGCCGCGATGGCGGATGCCGAGCGATTTCAGCATCTCCCACCCGACATGCACCTCCTCCTCCGGCTCCGCGCTCAGCGAGACGCGCAGCGTGTCGCCGATGCCGGACCACAGCAGGTTGCCAAGGCCGATCGCGCTCTTCACCGTGCCGGTGCGCCGCCCGCCCGCCTCGGTGATGCCGATGTGCAGCGGGTGGTCGCAGGCCTCGGCGAGCTGCTGATAGGCGGCGACGGCCAGGAAGACGTCGGAGGCCTTCACGCTGATCTTGAACTCGTGGAAATCCTCGTCCTGCAGGTGCGCGGCGTGCCACAGCGCGCTCTCGACCAGCGCCTCCGGGTTCGGCTCGCCGTATTTCTCGAGGAGGTGCTTCTCCAGGCTGCCGGCGTTCACGCCGATGCGGATGGAGCAGCCATGGTCGCGCGCCGCCTTCACCACCTCCTTCACCCGCTCCTTGGAGCCGATGTTGCCGGGGTTGATGCGCAGGCAGGCGGCGCCCGCCTTCGCCGCCTCGATGGCGCGCCGGTAGTGGAAGTGGATGTCGGCGACGATCGGCACGTTCACCTCGCGCACGATCTCGGCGAGGGCGGCGGTGCCCTCCGGCGTCGGGACGGAGACCCGGACGATGTCGGCGCCGGCCAGCTCGCAGCGGCGGATCTGCGCGATGGTCGCCGCCGCATCCTCGGTCGGCGTGTTGGTCATGGTCTGCACGCTGATCGGGGCGTCGCCGCCCACCGGCACGCGCCCGACCATGATCTGGCGGGAGGTGCGGCGGGTGATCTGCTGGTAGGGGCGATAGCTCATCCGGGGAATCCCTGGGGCGTCCGGCGGCAATATGGCAGCGCCCGGCGAGCCGCCAAAGCGGCGGCGGCTACTGCGCCGAGGGACGTGGCCCAGTTGGCGCGATGCCAGGGGGCGCCATGCCGGGGGGCGCGATGCCGGCCAGCAGCCGCTCCGCCTCCAGCGGGACATCGCGGCGCACCGCGCTGCCCGGGCCGAGGCCCGGCGCGGGCTGGCCGTCCACCAGGATCTCGAGCCCCCCGGCATTCCCGGTGGTGAGCAGCAGCCCGTCGCGCGGCGGGACGGTCCAGGTCTCGCCTGGGCGCAGCACGCGGTTGACCAGGACGGGCCCGCCGGCGCGGTCGCGCACCTGGATCCAGCTCTCGGCCCTGGCGCGCAGCAGGATGTGCGGTTCCGCGGGCGCGGC
>DASQVL010000144.1:0-13942 GCA_035640795.1 Crenalkalicoccus sp.
CTACTGGAATGCGCACAAGCATCCGTTCGTCTGGGGCCGCCGCCGGCGCCATCGCACGCCGCGCCGCCTCGGCGTCGCCGCCCCGCCAAATGTCGCGCTCATTTAGCGGATGCACCACTTAGCCGAGGACGACATGTTGCGCGCCATCGCCCGGACCGTGTTGTTGGTCCAGGCCGCGACGTCGAGTTCGATGAAGCGGGTGGAGGAGGCCGGCGCCGCCTCGGCCAACCTGTAGAACCGCAGCGCCTCCAGCTCGATCTGCCCGTCGAAGCCACGACGCCGATTTGGGCGAAGGCCACCCCTGGCCCGAGCCGCACCGTCATGCGCCGGTTCAGGGAGGCATCAGCCATTGCCGCGCCACCGGTCCAGGCCTTGCGGGATGTCCCAGCGTGGCGCGGTGCTGGAGGGATCCGACCAGGCCGGGCCGGCTGAGGCGATGATCCGGCGGCTCGCTGGGCTGCGCGGGGTCGGCGTGCAGACCGCGACGGCCCTGGTGCGGGACGGCTTCGTGCGGACCTTCCGCTCGGCCAAGGCGCTCGGCTCCTACGCCGGTCTTGTCGGCACGCCCTTCGCCAGCGGTCAACGCGAAGGCGGGCAAGGGCATGCCCCAACGCGTCATGGTCAGCTGGCGCCCTTGCGGACGATGGAGCCCGGTAGTCCGGGAAGATGCCGGGGAGCGGGGGCCAAGACACTTGGCCGAAGGCATGGACGCATCGTCCGGAGGAGTTAAGCGCCCTATACCCGCGGCCAATGGCGATCCGCGTCGCAAGGTGCCGTGATGCGCAACGCGGCTTGAAGGACGATCTGGGAACCAACAGGTTTCCGCCGCACCGGAGACCAGCCGGTTTCCCCAAATTGGAACCGCCCATGCGCAGCTTTCCCTGCGAACACTCTGCCTTGCCTGCGCCCGTCCCGTCTCCGCGACGCAGGTTGCTCGCGCTGTTGTCGGTGTTACCGCTCCTGCTCGCCGGCTGCGACGACCGGTCCCACGCCACGGCATCCGCGCCGCCGCCGCCGGCAGTCACCGTGCTCGCTGTTCATTCGCAGCAGGTGCCCATCACCACGGAGCTGCCCGGCCGCACCAGCGCCTATCGCGTCGCCGAGGTGCGGCCGCAGGTGAGTGGCGTCATCCTGAGCCGGATGTTCACCGAAGGGCACGACGTGAAGGTCGGCGAGCAGCTCTACCAGATCGATCCCGCGCCCTATCAGGCCGCGCTGGACAGCGCGCAGGCGGCGGTCGCCAAGGCCAGGGCCACCGCCGTCCAGGCGCAGATCACCGTCGATCGCTATGCCCCGCTGGTGCGCGCCCGCGCCGTCAGCCAGCAGGATTACGACAGTGCCGTGGCGTCGCTCAGACAGGCGCAGGCCGATGTGGAGTCCGGCAAGGCGCAGGTGCAGACCGCGCGCATCAACCTGGACTACACCCGCCTCTCTTCGTCGATCGAAGGCCGCACCGGCCGCTCCAGCGTGACCGCCGGCGCGCTCGTCACCGCGGACCAGACCTCCTCGCTCGTCACCGTCACGCAGCTCGATCCGATCTACGTGGATCTCACCCAGCCCAGCTCCACCCTGCTGCGGCTGCGGCGCGAGCTCGCCGACGGCACCTTGCACCGGCTCGGCGCGAACCAGGCGGAGCTCCACCTGGTACTGGATGACGGCGCCAGGTACGACCGTCCCGGTCGCCTCGAATTCTCGGAAGTGTCGGTGGACCAGACCACCGGCACGGTGGTGCTGCGCGCGCTCTTCCCCAACCCCGATGGCGTGCTGCTGCCCGGCATGTTCGTGCGTGCCGAACTCGATGAAGGCATTGCCAACGCCATGCTGATGCCGCAGCAGGGCGTCACCCACGACCAGCGCGGCGGGGCGACCGCCCTGGTGGTCAAGCCCGACGGCACGGTGGAGCTGCGCGCCATCCGTGCCGATCGCGCCGTCGGAAACAAGTGGCTGGTGACCGCCGGGCTGCAGGACGGCGATCGCGTCATCGTCGAGGGCGTGCAGCGTGCCCGGCCCGGCAGCCGCGTCGCCGCCGCTGAGGTCACCCTCGAGCAGTTCGAGCGTCAGAGCAGCGGCACGGCGCAGGCCGCCCAGCAACAGGCCGGCGGCTGAAGGTCGCCCGATGTCGCGCTTCTTCATCGACCGCCCGGTCTTCGCCTGGGTGCTCGCCATCACCATGATGCTGGCGGGCGCGCTCGCCATCCGCAGCCTGCCGGTCGAGCAATATCCCCAGATCGCGCTGCCCTCGATCTCCATTGCTGCCACCTTTCCCGGAGCCTCGACGGAGACCCTGCAGAGCACGGTGGTGCAGGTCATCGAGCAGCAGCTCAGCGGCCTCGACCACCTGCTCTACTTCAACTCGGAGAGCGACAAGGACGGCACCGCCACCATCACCTTGTACTTCGCCCAGGGCACCGATCCCGACATCGCGCAGGTCCAGGTGCAGAACAAGCTCGCCCTGGCTGCGCCGAGCCTGCCGCAAACGGTCCAGCAGCTGGGGATCAACGTCACCAAGGCGACCCCCAACTTCCTGCTGGTCGTCGGCTTCGTCTCGACCGACGGGCAGATGCGCAGCGAGGACGTCGCCGACTTCATCGTCTCCAACCTGCAGGACCCGCTGAGCCGCACCTCCGGGGTCGGCGACTACCAGCTGTTTGGCGCGGAATACGCCATGCGCATCTGGCTGGACCCGGCGAAGCTGAACAATTATGGCCTCACCCCCGGCGACGTCGCCAATGCCGTCCAGGCGCAGAACGTGCAGATCGCCACCGGCGAGCTCGGCGCGCGGCCTCAGGTGCCGGGCCAGCAGCTCAACGCCACTCTCATCGGCCCTTCCTATCTGCACACGCCGGAGCAGTTCGGCGCCATTCTGCTCAAGGTGCAGCAGGACGGCGCCCAGGTGCGGCTGCGCGACGTGGCGCGCATGGCCTTCGGCGGCGAGAACTACGCCAGCTTCGCCCAGCACAATGGCCGCCCCGCTGCCGCCATCGGCCTCAAGCTGGCGAGCGGCGCCAATGCGCTCGCCACCGACCGCGCGGTGCGCGCCACGATCGAGCAGCTCCGTCCCAACTTCCCGCCGGGGCTGGAGGTCATCTATCCCTACGACACCGCGCCCTTCGTGCGCCTCTCGATCCAGGAAGTGGTGAAGACCCTGGCGGAAGCCGTGGTTCTCGTCTTCCTGGTGATGTTCCTGTTCCTGCAGAGCTTCCGCGCGACGCTGATCCCCACCATCGCCGTGCCGGTGGTGCTGCTCGGCACCTTCGCGATGCTCGCCGCCACCGGCTTCACCATCAACACGCTGACCATGTTCGGCATGGTTCTGGCCATCGGTCTGCTGGTGGACGACGCGATCGTGGTGGTCGAGAACGTCGAGCGCGTGATGGAGGAGCAGAAGCTCTCGCCGAAGGAAGCGGCGCGCCGCTCGATGGACCAGATCAGCGGCGCGCTGGTCGGCGTCGCCATGGTGCTCGCCGCGGTCTTCCTGCCGATGGCGTTCTTCGGTGGCTCCGCCGGGGTGATCTATCGCCAGTTCTCGATCACCGTCGCCACCGCCATGGGGCTCTCGGTTCTGGTGGCGCTGATCTTCACGCCGGCGCTCTGCGCCACGCTGCTGAAGCCGCCCAAGCACGCGGCCGCCGAGAAGCGCGGCTTCTTCGGCTGGTTCAACCGCGCCTTCAACCGCGCCAATGCCGGCTACATCCGCAGCGTGGGCGGCATCTTGAAGCGCCCGATCCGTCTCATGCTGATCTATGCCCTGCTGCTGGTCGGCCTCGGGGTCGGCTTCACCCGCCTGCCCGGCTCCTTCCTGTCGGAGGAGGACCAGGGCGTGATGTTCGTGCAGGTGACCACCCCGCCCGGCGCGACCGCCGAACGCACCCAGCGCGCGCTGGATCAGGTGCGCGACTACCTGCTGCATGACGAAGCCGCGATCGTGAGCTCGGTCTTCACCGTGAACGGCTTCAGCTTCGGCGGCCGCGGCCAGAATTCCGGCCTGGCCTTCCTCCAAATGAAGGACTGGAGCTTGCGGTCCGGTTCGCAGGATCGCGTACAGGCGCTGGCGGCGCGCGTGATGCGCCGCTTCGGCGAGTATCAGGACGCGCTGATCTTCGCCTATCCCCCACCTGCCATCATCGAGCTCGGCAACGCCACCGGCTTCGACTTCGAGCTGCTGGACCGCGGCGGCGTGGGCCATGAGCGGCTGCTTGCGGCGCGCAACCAGCTCCTCGGCCTCGCCGCGCAAAGCCCAATTCTTGCCAGCGTACGGCCCAACGGCCTGAATGACGAGCCGCAATACCGGCTGGTGATCGACTGGGAAAAGGCGAGCGCCCTCGGCCTCTCGATCGCCGACATCAACACCATCGTCTCCGCCGCCTGGGGCTCCACCTACATCAACCAGTTCCTGGATCGCGGCCGGGTCAAGCGCGTCTTCATGCAGGGCGACGCCCCCTCCCGCATGCTGCCGCAGGATCTCGGCCGCTGGTACCTGCGCAACAGTGCCGGCCAGATGGTGCCCTTCTCGGCCTTCGGCACCGCGCATTGGGGCTACGGGGCGCCCAAGCTGGAGCGCTACAACGGCGCGCCCTCCTTCGAGATCCTCGGCGAGCCCGCCCCGGGCCACAGCACCGGCGAGGCGATGGCGGAGATGGAGCGCCTGGTCCGGCAGTTGCCGCAGGGCGTCGGCTTCGACTGGACCGGCCTCTCCTACCAGGAACGCGCCTCCGGCTCGCAGGCACCCGCCCTCTTTGCCATTTCGCTGGTCGTGGTCTTCCTCAGCCTTGCCGCGCTCTACGAAAGCTGGGCCATCCCGGCGGCGGTGATGCTGGTGGTGCCGCTCGGCATCCTCGGCGCCGTCCTCGCCACGCTGCTCCGCGGCCTGGCCAACGACATCTACTTCCAGGTCGGGCTGCTCACCACCATCGGCCTCGCCGCCAAGAACGCCGTCCTCATCGTCGAATTCGCCAAGGAGGATTTCGAGCGCGGCGCCGGGCTCGCCGACGCGGCGATCAGCGCCGCGCGCCAGCGCCTCCGGCCCATCATCATGACCTCGCTGGCCTTCGTCCTCGGCGTGCTACCGCTCGCCATCAGCACCGGCGCCGGCTCCGGCGGCCAGAACGCCATCGGCACCGGCGTGGTCGGCGGCGTGGCCGGCGCCACGGTGCTCGCCATCTTCTATGTGCCACTCTTCTTCGTGGTGGTGCTGAAGCTGTTCCGCGTCAGGCGGCGCGAAGAAAGGGAGCGGACGCCGCAGCCCGCCCGGGTGCCGGCGGAATGACCATGCGCAGCCTGCCCGCCCTCTCGCTCGCCGCGTTGCTGCTCGCCGGCTGCAGCCTGATCCCGGACTATTTCCGGCCGGCCGCGCCGATCCCCGCCGGCTGGCCGGAGGGCCCCGCCTATCGCCAGCCGCCGCGAGCCACCGGCAATCCGAACGTCACCGCCGACATGCTGGGCTGGCGCGACGTGTTCCGCGACCCGAACCTGCAGCGCGCCATCGAGGTCGCGCTCGCCAACAACCGCGACCTCCGCGTCGCTGCCCTGAACGTGGCGTCCGCCGAGGCGCAGTTCCGGGTCCAGCGCGGCGAGCTGTTCCCGCAGGTCGGCGTCACCGCCAGCGAGCTGGCCGAGCGCATTCCCGCCGGCAGCCAATTCGGATCGTTCCTGCCCAAAGCCATCACCTTCCGCTCCTACAATGTCGGCGTCGGCATCAGCTCCTGGGAGATCGACCTGTTCGGCCGGGTGCGCAGCCTCAGCCAACAAGCCTTCGAGCAGTTTCTCGGCTACGAGGAGACCCGCCGCGCCACCCAGATCAGCCTGATCTCCGAGGTCGCCAGTGCTTGGCTGGCGGTGGTCGCCGACGGCGAGCTGATCGCCCTGACCCGCGACACCCTGCGCAACCAGGAGGAGTCCTACCGCCTGACCGAGGCGAGCTTCCAGCGCGGCAACACCACGGAGGTCGCCCTCGCCCAGGCCCGCACCCAGGTCGAGCAGGCGCGCGCCAACCTCGAGCAGTACATCCGCCAGCAGGCGCAGGACGAGAACGCATTGGTCCTGCTGCTCGGCCATCCGGTCACGCCCGACATCGCCCCTGACGGCTCGCTCGATGCGACGTCGATCGCCGACATCCCCGCCGGGCTGTCCTCGGACGTGCTGATCCGCCGGCCAGACGTGCTGTCTGCGGAGCACAACCTGCAGGCCGCCAATGCCAGCATCGGCGCCGCGCGGGCCGCTTTCTTCCCCTCCATCACCCTGACCGCCAGCGCCGGCACGGCGAGCGGGAGCCTCAGCCGGTTGTTCGCGCCCGGCTCCGCCGCCTGGACCTTCGCCCCGACCATCAACCTGCCGATCTTCACCGGCGGCGCCAACCGCGCCAACCTCGACTACGCCCACCTGCAGACGAACACGCAGGTCGCCACCTACGAGAAGACGATCCAGACCGCCTTCCGGGAAGTCTCGGATTCGCTGGCTGCCCGCGGCACCTACGACCGGCAGATTCAGGCCCAGCGGGCCCTGGCCCGGTCCTACGACGAGGCCTACCGGCTCTCGCTGCTGCGCTACCGCGCGGGGCTGGACACCTACCAGTCACCGCTCGATTCCCAGCGCCAGCTCTATACAGCCCAGCAGACCCTGATCACCCTGCGGCTGAATCGGCTGCAGAACCTGGTCACCCTCTACAAGGTGCTCGGCGGCGGCTGGAACGAGCGCACCCCGCCGGCCACCCAGGCCGCCGCAGGGTGAGAAAGCGTTCAGGCCTCATGACGCGGTCATTGGCGAGCGGCTCCCCCGCACGATCAAACCCGGACCCGGACCGGCGCCGCACCCTGGTGCAGGCCGCCGAGGAGGTCTTCCTGCGCGAAGGCTACGCCGCCGCCAGCATGGATGAGGTCGCACGCACCGCCGGCATGTCCAAGAAAACCCTCTATCAGCTCTTCCCCTCCAAGGAGGCGCTGTTCGAAGCGGTCATCGAGGAACTCTCCGATTTCCACGAGGCCATCGGTGAGGAAGTTCAGGACGGCCACGCCGCCCTCGGCGCAGTCTTGGAGCGCATGGTCCATGAAGTTCTTCAGCCGCGTCACATCGGCATGCTGCGGCTGATCGCGGCCGAGGTGAATCGCGCGCCGGAACTGGCCTACGCCGTCCGGCGCGGCACCGCCGGCCGCGTCCTGAGCGCGCTGGATCGCTGGATCCTCGTCCAGGCCGAGGCCGGCAAGCTGCGCGTGGAGAACACCTCCGAGGCCGCCGGCATGCTGTTCGGCATGGCGCTCGGCGAGCTGCACGTCCAGGTGCTGCTCGGCCTGCGCCGCCCGCCCAGCCGCGCCACGATTGCCCGCCGGGTCCGCTCGGCCGTGGCGACCTTCCTGAACGGCGCGGCAGTGAGATCGGACAGAGGGTGAACGGGCCTTGTGCATCGATCGCGTTGAGGCCGAGCGGCTTTGGTGCATCAGGCTTGCGGCCGGCCGCTGGCTCGTGTCGGTCTCGAGGTCGCGGCCTGCAATTCCGGCACATCGGAAAAGAGCGGGCCGAGCCCCTCTGCAACCGTGAGATGCGCAATAACGGCATCCCGGAGCTTCGGATAAGGAAGCTCGGCCAGCATCGCCGTCTGGACGGCAGCCATGACCTCTCCGGCGTCGGAGCCTATCATGGCGAAGCCGAGAATGCGGTCGTCATTCTCGCCGACAAGGACCTTCATGAAGCCTTGAGTCTCGTCCGTCGCCTCCGTGCGGAGCACGCGGCTCATCGGCAGCTTCGCGACGCGCACCGCGACGCCGCGGCCCCGCGCCTCGCCTTCGCTCAGCCCCACTCGGGCGAGCGGCGGATCCGTGAACACGACGTAGGGGATCAGCCGATCGCCGGTGCTGCGGTTTCCTCCGGCCATGTTGTCCCTGACGATCCTGAAGTCGTCGACCGAGACGTGCGTGAACTGCGGGCTGCCGGCGCATTCCCCGATGGCCCAGACACCGGGCGCCGTCGTCTGCAGCCGATCGTTCACGCGGATGTAGCCGCGAGCGTCCAGCTCGATGCCCGCCGTCTCAAGACCGATATCGGCTGTGTTCGGGACGCGCCCGACCGCGACGAGGAGGTCGCTGCCTTCGACCTTCTGGTCGCCGGAACCCGAGCGCACGGCGACCGTGACGTTTTCGCCCGATGTGCCGCGCACACTGATCGGCTCGGCGCCCAGCAGGATCTGGATGCCTTCGCCGCTCAGAATGCGCCGCATCTCCTCCGCGATGTCGGGGTCTTCCCGGCCCATGAGCTGACGGCCAGGCTCGATGATGGTCACACGGCTCCCGAAGCGACGGAAAGCTTGTGCCGTCTCGATGCCAACATAGCCGCCGCCGAGCACGACCAGATGGACCGGCAGGTAGTCGAGTTCCAGCGCCTCGATATGGGTGAGCGCGCGGGCGGCCGCGAGGCCGGGGATGTTCGGAATGGCCGCGTGCGATCCCAGGTTGACGACCACCTGGTCACCCGTCAGCAGGCGCGCTCGACCGTCGTTCAGGATCACTTCGAGCGTCTTCGGCGCCACGAAACGCCCGCTTCCCATGATCAGCTCGGCGCCGCTGGTCTTGTAGGCGTCGAGGTGAAAGGCGATCTCGCGCTCGATCATGCCCTGCTTGCGGCTGCGAACCTTCGCCATGTCGGTCTCGACCGGGCCGACCACGGTGCCGAACTGAGCGGCGTTCCGGGCCAGATGCGCGACCCTCGCACTCCAGATCTCATTCTTGCTGGGCAGGCAGGCGACCGCGGGGCACGAGCCACCGACCCAGCGGCGCTCCACGACGGCGACCCGCCGCCCCGAACGCGCCAGATGCCAGGCGAGCAATTTGCCGCCTTGGCCGCTGCCAAGGATCAGGACGTCGAACTGTTCTGCTTGAGACATGCGTTTCCTCCAATGTGCGGCTGTCACGGTGAGAGGATTGGGCAGGGCCCGCAGCCCCGCCCGTCGGCGGCGCTACGTAGCGTGCGCCGCGCGACCGTCAGACTGCGCGGCAGCGCGAGCCACGTCGGCCGCGCTGATGCCCTCCAGTGCCAGCCCGAGAGCCGCACCTTCGTCGATGATCCGCCGGAGCTTCTGGGTGAGCGCAATCCGGGTGTAGCGGCTCGTAAGCGGCGGCAAGGAGGCGAGACCGTCTGCGATCTCGTGGGCGCGGGCGAGCAGCTGCTCCGCCGGAACAATTTCGTTCACCACGCCCCACTCCTTGGCGGTCCGGGCATCGAGAACTTGCCGCGTGAGGATGAAATGGCGGCCCCGGATCGACCCGATCACTTCAGGCCAGAGCAGGTTTACGCCGTCGCCAGGGACAATCCCGAACTCGAAATGTGGCTTGTCCTGGAACACCGTCTCCGGAGTGGCGAGGACGATGTCAGTCAGCAGCACATATTCCGAATGGAGCAGCACCGGCCCGTTCAGGGCGGTGATCATCGGGACTTCGATATCCAGGATGTTCGAGAGCACCTTGCGGCCCTCCCGCAAGATCTTGTCGTAGCCCTGAGGAGAGAAGAAGTCGAAGCCCTCCGGCTCAATCTCGTCCATGAAAGCATCGCCCGTCCCGGTCAGGACCACGACCCGGTTGTCGCGGTCTTCGCTGATCACGTGGAACAGATCAACGAACTGCTCGTGGGTGTGGCCATTGAAGAGGAGCTTGCCGCCGTCGGTGTGCAGCCTCGCCTCCAGCACCCCGTTCGGCTTGCGCATCAGCCGGGCGTTCGGGAATCTCTCCCGGTACGTCTCGAAATTGGCCATTCCAACATCTCCTCGCATTGGTGACGACCGCGGCGCGGCCGTTGCGTTAGCTGAACCCCGTTGGATTGAGGTCTGGACGATGGCCCGAAGCGGTACCGTCCATGCCCTCATGCAATGGACGCCTGCTCAGAGAAGCTTTTCGACGGTGATCGGCAGGTCACGCATGCGCTTGCCGGTCGCGTGGTACACGGCGTTGGCGATCGCGGGCGCGACCGACACGGCGGTCAGTTCGCCAAGCCCCTTCGCGCCGAGGGGGCTCGCCTCCTCGTCGAACTCGCCGACGAACAGGACGTCGAGTTCCGGGATATCGGCATTGGTCGGCACGAGATAGCCGGAGTAGTTCCGGCTGACGAACCGGGCCGTCGCCTGGTCGGTCTCCGACTGCTCGAGCAGGGCTTGTCCCACACCCCAGATGATGCCGCCGATCGCCTGGCTGCGCGCGGTCTTCGGATTGATGATTCGGCCGGCGTCATAGGCTCCGACGAAGCGGTTCAGGCGCACCAGCCCGAAATCCGGGTCGACCCGCACCTCGGCGAAGACCGCTGCGAAGCTGAAGATCGCCTTCGGTCCGTTCGCCTCCTCGACCGGATCGTAGTCCCCGTCGGCCACCAGGGTGGAAAGCCCGTTGCGCGCCAGCAGCTCGGCATAGGTGACGTTCAGGTTCCTTCTCGCCAGCGCCAGCGCGCCCTCGGCGACGAGCACGTCCTCGGCGGCCGCACCGGCAAACGGTGCGTCCCGGCCGGAGAGGGCCAGCTCGACTGCCCTGCCGCGCGCGGCCTTCGCCGCCAGCAGGACCGAGGCGCCCGCGTTGGCCATCGTGGCCGAACCAATGGATGCGTGGGAGGCGGGCAGCCGCGTGTCGCCCAGCCGCACGGCCACCTTCTCGGGTGCCAGCCCGAGCGCGTCGGCGGCCACCTGCCGCATGACGGTGTAGGTGCCGGTGCCGAGGTCGTGCGTCCCGACCTCGACGAGCGCCGAACCATCGCTGTTCAGCGTGACGCGCGCCTTTCCCGGCCAGCGCCAGTGCGTGTAGATCGCGCCAGCCATCCCCTGGCCGATCAGCCAGTTTCCCTCGCGCATCGAGCGTGGCTCGGGCCTCCGTCTTTCCCAGCCGAAGCGCGCAGCTCCCTCGGTCAGGCACTTGCGCATGGCGCGCGTGGAGAACGGACGTCGGCTGTGCGGGTCGAGCTCGGCGTCATTGACCAGGCGCAGCGCGACCGGATCGACGCCGGTTGCGTAGGCGAGCTCGTCCATCGCGCTCTCGAGCGCGAAGTGCCCGAGCGCCTCGTGGGGGGAGCGCATCGCGGTCGGCGTATTGCGATTGACGTGGACGATCCTGTGGTTGGTCGAGATCCCGCCGCTGGCGGCCCACAGCGAGCGCGTGGAGAGCGCTGCGTATTCGATGTAGCTGTCGAAGACCGAGGTCGGTGAAATGCTCTCGTGGCGAATGCCGGTCAGCTTGCCGCGCTTGTCCGCCCCCAAGGCGATCGTCTGGATGGTCGCCGCCTGGTGGCCCGCCATCGAATACATCTGCGCGCGGGTGAGCTGCACGCGCACTGGGCGGTTCAGTACCTTCGCAGCGAGAGCGGCCATCAAGGTATGCGGCCACACATAGGCCTTGCCGCCGAAGCCGCCGCCCAGGAACTGGGACACGACGTTGATCTTCGCTGGCGGCATCCCGAGCACGATCGACACCAGGTCCCTGACGCCGAAGATGTGCTGGGTCGTTTCGTAGAGCGTCAAGGTGCCGTCGGCACCCCAGACCGCCGTCGTCGCGTGCGGCTCCATCTGGTTATGGTGGCGATCGGAGGTGGTGTAGGTCTGCTCGACCCTGACGGCGGCGGCCGCGATCCCCTCGTCGGCATCGCCGACCGACGAGGCGACGGGCCACAGGAATTGCGGAGGATCGACGGCTTCGTCCGCCGCCCGCTGGCCGAATACCACCGGCCGCCAGGCCTCGTACTCGACCCCGATCAGCGTCCCTGCATGGGTCGCCTGGTCAAGCGTCACGGCGACGACCAGCGCAATCGGTTGGCCCGCGTAGTGGATCTCGTCGTCCTGGAGCGGCAGGTAGGACTGCCCGTGCGGACGGAGATGGCTCCAGGGCCTCGGGGTCGGATTCATGCGCGGCATGTTGCGATAGTTGAACACTGCCAGCACGCCTGGGGCGTTCTCGGCGGCGGTGGTATCGATCGACACCGTCCGGCCGTTCGCTATGCTGCTGTGGACGATCGCGGCGTGTACCGCGCCCGGCACCAGAATGTCCGCAGTGTAGCGCGCCCCGCCGGTCACCTTGAGCCGCCCATCGGCGCGTGAGATCGGTCGTCCGATGGCGCTCATGCGCGTTCTCCCGCGGTCTGCAGCGCGCGCAGGGCGACGCGCCCGGCGAGTTCGACCTTGAAGGCATTGTGGGCGAGCGGGCGGGCGTCGGCGAAGGCCACGGCGATCGCCGACCGGAGCGCGCCGAAATCGTCCAGCGAGACCCCGCGCAGCGCTGTCTCGGCCGCAGTGAGGCGCCACGGCTTGTGCGCTACGCCGCCCATGGCGAGCCGCGCCGAGCCAATGCGCCTGCCCTCGGTGGCCACCGCCGCCGCCGCGGAGACGAGCGCGAATTCGTAGGACTGGCGGTCGCGGACCTTGAGGTAGTGCGAGGCGCGCCCCTCCGCCCTTGCGGGCACCTCGATCGCAACGATCAGGTCTCCCCGGCTGAGCACATTGTCGCGCTCTGGCGTGTCGCCGGGCAGGCGGTGGAACTCCGTGAACGGGATCGATCGTTCCCCCGCGCGCCCGCGTATCACGACGTTCGCGTCCAGGGCTGCGAACGCCACCGCCACGTCGGAGGGATTGGTGGCGACGCAGGCGTCGGACCATCCGAAGATGGCGTGATTGCGGTTGACCCCGTGGAGAGCCGAGCAGCCGGAGCCCGGGCGCCGCTTGTTGCAGGGAGCGTCGTCCTCGTCGCGGAAATAGGCGCAGCGCGTGCGCTGCATGATGTTGCCGCCCATCGATGCCATGTTCCGGAGCTGGCCGGACGCGGCGGACAGGAGCCCCTCGGCGATGACGGGAAAGCGCCCGCGCACCTCCGTGTCCGCGGCCACGTCGCTCATCCGCGCCAGCGCACCGATGCGCAGGCTGCCGTCCGGCAGCACCTCGATCCTGGCCATCTCGGGCAGGCCGTTGATGTCGAGCAGCCGCTCGGGAAGCGCCGCGCGGTCCTTCATGAGGCCGATGAGGTCGGTGCCGCCGGCAATGAAGGCCAGGCGAGCGTTCCGGGTGTGGGCCGCGATGGCCTCCGCCGCGTCGTCGGCCCTGGAAAGGGCAAAGGGATGCATGGTTCAGCGCCTCCCGGCCACCGCGGCGACGGCGTCGACGATGTTCGGGTAGCAGGCGCAGCGGCAGAGATTCCCGCTCATCCGTTCGCGGATCTCCGCGTCTGACAGGTCTGCCAGCGTGAGCGGCCTTCTCACGTCTGCGGTCGCCGCGCTCGGCCAGCCCAGTTTCGCCTCTTCGATGACAGCGACGCCCGACATGATCTGCCCGGACGTACAGAATCCGCATTGGAATCCATCGTGCTCGATGAAGGCCGCCTGGACCGGGTGAAGCTGGCCGTCCCTCTCGAGCCCTTCGATGGTGGTGATCCGCTTGCCGTCCTGCATCGCCGCCAGTGTCATGCAGGACAGGATGCGCCGACCATCGACATGTACTGTGCACGCTCCGCACTCGCCCCGATCGCACCCCTTCTTCGCGCCAGTCAGCGCAAGCTCTTCGCGCAACGCGTCAAGCAGCGTCGTGCGCGGCTCGACTGCCATGGTGCGGATCTGCCCGTTCACTGTCACGCTCACCGGCACGCGTCCGACGCCTTGCCCGGTCGCTCGCGCGGCATCAACGTCGGCCATGGCGAATTCGGGGCCGCCCATTTCGCGCTTGTTCGTCTCGCTCACTATCCCGTCCCTTTCATGAACGGAGGGTCTCGCCACAGGCGGCCGATCCCGCCGATCCGTATCGGCGGCGCCGCTGGCGGACCAGGTGTTCGGCTCCGCTTCCCGCTCCTCGATGCCGCTGGTCCGGAAGCCGGTGTCACTCGCGTCGCGGCGCTCTCAGGCCGCGCACGCCCGTGCGACCGCCCCCGCGGGCTAACAGTCCGCGCGTCCTCCGGCGTCGCGGGTCCCGCGTCCAGCCCTACGCCGTGCAGGCCTGCATGGAGGCCCG
>DASQVL010000145.1:0-19341 GCA_035640795.1 Crenalkalicoccus sp.
GCCGACTGGATCTTCCTGCTGGTCCGCACCGACCCGAATGCGAAGAAGCAGGAGGGCATCTCCTTCCTGCTCTGCGACATGAAGACCCCCGGGATCACGGTCCGCCCGATCATCACCATCGAGGGCGGGCATGAGGTGAACGAAGTCTTCTTCGACGACGTGAAGGTGCCGGTCGAGAACCTGGTCGGGCAGGAGAATCGCGGCTGGGACTGCGCGAAATTCCTGCTCGGCAATGAACGCTTCGGCCAGGCCCGTGTCGGCGCCAGCCGCGAGCGCATCCGCCGCCTCAAGAAGATCGCCGCCGAGACGATGATGGACGGCCGCCCGCTGATCGAGGACGGCGCCTTCCGCCAGCGCGTGACGGAGATCGAGGTGGACCTGCAGGCCCTCGAGATGACCGTGATGCGCGTCATCGCCAATGAGACGAAGCGCCGGGGCACCAACAAGCCCGATCCCGCGACCTCCGTCCTCAAGATCAAGGGCACGGAGATCCAGCAGGGCGTCTCCGAGCTGCTGATGAAGGCGGCCGGGCCCTATGCCTGGGTGGATGGCGATCCGGAGGCGGAGGGCAGCAACCAGTGGGACGTGGCGCCGGACTGGGCCTTCGGCCTGGCCGGCACCTACTTCAACTGGCGCAAGCAGAGCATCTATGGCGGATCGAACGAGATCCAGCGCAACATCATGGCCAAGGCCTTCCTCGGCCTGTGAGGGGAGGGCCCCATGGATTTCGACCTGACCGAAGAACAGACACTGCTGCAGGACAGCGTGCGGCGCCTGCTCCAGGACAAGTACGGCTTCGAGCAGCGCAAGGCCTACATGGCCTCGGAGCGCGGCTGGAGCGAGGAGGTGTGGAGGAGCTACGCCGAGCTCGGCCTGCTCGGCCTGCCCTTCTCCGAGGATGAAGGGGGCTTCGGCGGCGGGCCGGAGGAGATCCTGATCGTCGCCGAGCAGATCGGGCGCGCCATCGCGCTCGAGCCCTGGATCCCGACGGTGGTGGTGGGGGGCGGCTTCCTCCGCCACGGCGCCTCGCCCGGGCAGCGCGCCGAATGGGTGCCGCAGGTGGCGTCGGGCGAGCTCCGCCTCGCCTTCGCGCACACCGAGCGGCAGTCGCGCTACGACCTGCACGACGTGGCCGCGACGGCGCGCCGCCAGGGCAGCGGCTACGTGCTGGATGGCCGCAAGGGCATGGTCTGGCACGGCGACAGCGCCGGGGTGATCTTCGCAACTGCCCGCACCGCGGGCGGCCAGCGGGACCATCGCGGCGTCGGCGTCTTCGCCGTGCCGGCGGATGCGCCCGGCGTTTCCATCCGCGGCTTCCGCACCGTGGATGGCCAGCGCGCGGCGGAGGTGGACTTCGCCGGCGTGAAGCTCGGGCCGGAAGCGGCGCTCGGCGACCCCGAGGACGGCATGAAGCTGGTCGACCGCGTGGTGGACGAGGCGATCGCGGCGCTGGCCGCCGAGGCGGTGGGCGCGATGGACGTCGCCCATGCCCTGACGGTGGACTACATGAAGACGCGCAAGCAGTTCGACCGGCCGATTGGGTCATTCCAGGCGCTGCAGCACCGCGCGGCCGACATGCTGGTGATGCTGGAGCAGGCGCGCAGCATGGCCTATTTCGCCGCCCTCTCGGCGCAGGAGGAGGATGCGGCGGCGCGGCGCAAGGCGATGGCCTCGGTGAAGGTGCAGATCGGCCGCTCGGCGCGCTTCGTCGGCCAGCAATCCATCCAGCTGCATGGCGGCATCGCCATGACGATGGAGTATGCCGTCGGCCACTACTTCAAGCGCCTCACGGTGAACGAGGCGAGCTTCGGCGACGCCGACCACTGGCTGCGCGTGCTGGCCGACCAGGGCGGGCTGGTCGCGGCGGCCTGAGCCGGCCGGGCCCGCGCCGCGGGGGTGGGGGCGGGGGGCTAGCCCTCCCCCTGCCCATTGACGAACCGCACCCCCAGATGACGCATGTCCGCCACCATGAGGACGGAGGAGTGAGCAATGATCCAGCTCGGACAGGTCGCGCCGGATTTCGAGGCCGAGACGACCCAGGGCCGCATCCGCTTCCATGACTGGATCGGCAATTCCTGGGCGGTGCTGTTCAGCCACCCCAAGGACTTCACCCCGGTCTGTACGACCGAGCTCGGCGAGACCGCCCGGCTGAAGCCGGAATTCGAGCGCCGCGGCGTGAAGGTCATCGGCATCTCGGTGGACCCGCTGGACAGCCACCGCGGCTGGGAAGCCGATATCGCCGAGACCGAGGGCTACGCGGTCAACTTCCCGATGATCGCCGACCCGGGGCAGAAGGTCGCCGGCCTCTACGGCATGGTCCATCCGGAAGCCGACCCGGCGGTCACCGTCCGCACCGTCTACGTCATCGATCCGAACCGGAAGGTGCGGCTGACCATGACCTACCCGCCCTCGACCGGCCGGAATTTCGAGGAGATCCTGCGGGTGATCGACAGCCTGCAGCTCACCGACCGCGCCAAGGTGTCGACGCCGGTGAACTGGCGGCCGGGCGAGCGCGCCATCATTGCGCCCTCCATCCAGGATGAGCAGGCCAAGCAGCTCTTCCCCCAGGGCTGGGAGACGAAGAAGCCCTATCTCCGCTACGTCCAGGTGAAGTAGCCGCTTGGCCCCCGCGCAGGCCGCGCGATGGCGGCGCGGCCTGCGCCATGCGGGCGTGCTGCTGGTCCTTCTCCTCGCCGTCCTGCTGCTGCTGCGGGCGGGGGAGATCGAGGGCCTCCGCCAGGCGCTGCGCGAGCTGCCGGCGGGGGTGGCCTTCTCGGCCGCCGTGCACCTGGTGCAGCTTGTCCTGCTCGCCCTCGCCTGGCGCGAGTTGTTGCCGCGGGAGCGGCGCCCGGGCATCGGCGGCATGGTGGCGCTGCGCTGGTACCGCGAATCGGCGGCGGCCGTGCTGCCGGCGGGCGGCATACTCGGCCAGGCTGCGGCGGCCCGTCTGCTCGCCCGTTGGGGCGTGCCGCCCGACATCGCCGCCGCCACCGCGACGGTCGACATGACCGTGGAGGCGGCCGCGCAGCTTGGCTTCACCCTGGCCGGGCTCGCCGTGCTGGTGGCGCTCAGCGCGGGAAACGCCACCCTGGCCGCGGTGACCGGGGGCGCGCTGGCGGTCGCCATGATTGCCGCCATGGTGGCGGTGCAGCGCAACCTGCCCGTCGGCTTCGTCGCCCGCATCCTGGCGCGCTTCGGGCTGGATGCCGCGCCGCTCCACGCCTTCCAGGCAACGGTGCTCAGGCTGCATGCCAGGCGTGGCGCGCTGGGCCGCGCCTTCACCTGGCACATGATCGCCTGGCTGCTCGGCGCGGTGGAGGTCGCGGGCGTGCTGCAACTGCTCGGCCAGCCGGTCGGGCTGGCGCATGCGCTGGTCATCGAGAGCGTCGGCCAGGCGCTGCGCAATGCCGGCTTCCTGCTGCCCGGCGCCGCCGCGGTCCAGGAAGGCGCCCTGGTCGCGGCGGCGGCCCTGGTCGGGGTGCCGGCCGGCGGGTCGCTGGCCATGGCGCTCGCCCGCCGGGCGCGGGAGCTGATCTTCGCGCTGCCCGGCCTGCTCGCCTGGCGGCGGGCGGAGTTGCGCCCGGCCGCCACCCCGTGACCGCGGCGCGAAGCGGTGCGAGACTGCGAGGATGAACGAGCGCCGCGCCGGATGGACCGACCTGGTGCGGCTGCTGCCGCAGGGCGGGCCCGCCATCCTCAACGTCTCCGTGACCAATGTCTGCAACGCGACCTGCAGCTTCTGCAACTATGCGCATGACAAGGGCTTCGTGCGCGACCGGCGCTGGCTGGACTCCGCCCGCTTCGCCGAAGCGATCGCCCTGATGCGGGACCGCGCGGCGGTGCGCTTCGTCACCTTCATGGGGGGCGAGCCGCTGCTGCACCCGGAGCTGCCCGCCATGGCCCGGGCGGCCAGCGCCGCCGGCGTGCAGCCGACCCTCGTCACCAACGGCTTCAACCTGCCGGACCGGCTGGAGGCGATGGCGGCGGCCGGAATCTCCACCCTCTTCATCTCCATGGATGCCGCGGATGCGGCGACGCACGAGGCCAACCGGGGCCTCAAGGGCGTGGTGCAGCGCATCCGCGCCGCCATCGCCCGGATGCCGGCGCTCGGCATCACGCCGATCGCCTCGGTCGCCATGACGCGGCTGGTCCCCGACTACGCCGCGCTCGCCCGGGCGCTGAAGTCTCTGGGCTTCGCGGCGGTGACCTTCTCCTACCCGCGGCGGGCGGCGCCCGGCTCCTCCTCCCTGGTCTATTCGGAGGACAGCCCGCTGCTGGACCTCTCGGCCGCCGAGCTGGCGGCGGCGCTGGACCAGGTGGAGGCCGCGCGCGCCATCCTGCCCGTGCACAACCCGCGACCCGCCATGGCGGATCTGCGCCGCCGGTTGACCGGCGGACAGGAACGCTTCGTCTGCCATGCCGGCTACAAGTATTTCTACCTGGACTGGGACTATCAGCTCTGGCGCTGCGAGGACTGGGACCGGCCGATCGGCGCGGTCTGGGACTTCACCCCGGCCGCACGGGTGCGGGACGGCTGCCAAGCCTGCATCACCGACTGCTACCGGGACGCGAGCGTGATGCTGCACTTCGCCGTGGCGCTGGGCGATGCGTTCGCGCGGCTGCGTGAGGGGCGGGTGGGGGCGGCGGCGGCGGCGCTGGCCGACCGGCGCAACCTCGGCTCGCTGGCCGCGGTGGCGGGACATGGCGGGCGGATTGCGCGGCTGGCCGGGCGCGGCTGAGCAGCCACAACGGCTTCGCTTGCATCCGGGCTGGTGCCCCGCCATACACGGATGGAATGCCTCCGACGAAAGCGGGGCCGATACGGGTTGCGGGAGCGTCCGGGGTGAGCGACACCATCCTCGAGACCGAGGGGCTGACCAAGGAGTTCCGGGGCTTCGTCGCGGTCAGCGACGTGACGCTCCGGGTCGCCCGCGGCAGCATCCATGGCCTGATCGGCCCGAACGGCGCCGGCAAGACCACCTGCTTCAACCTGCTGACCAAATTCCTGCCGCCCACCCGGGGCACCATCCACTATGACGGGCGGGACATCACCCGCATGAAGCCGGCCGACGTGGCGCGGCTCGGCCTGGTGCGCAGCTTCCAGATCTCCGCGGTCTTCCCGCATCTCAGCGTGCTCGAGAATGTGCGGGTGGCGCTGCAGCGGCGGCGCGGCGGCAGCTTCGACTTCTGGCGCTCCGATACGCTGCTGCGCAGCTACGATGACCGGGCGATGGGCCTGCTGCACGACGTTGGGCTCACCGACTACGCCGCCCTGCCGGCGGGCGAACTCCCCTATGGCCGCAAGCGGGCGCTGGAAATCGCGACCACCCTCGCCCTCGACCCCGTCATGATGCTGCTGGATGAGCCCACCGCCGGCATGACCCATGAGGATGTGGATCGCATCGTGGGCCTGGTCCGGCGCGTCTCGGCCGGCCGCACCGTGCTGCTGGTGGAGCACAACCTGAAGGTGGTGGAAGGCCTGTGCCACCGCATCACCGTGCTGACCCGCGGTCGGGTGCTCGCGGAAGGCGACTACGCCGCCGTCTCCCGCAACCCGGAAGTGCAGGCGGCCTATCTCGGCACCGATCCCTCCATTGCCGGGGCGACCGCGCATGCCTGAGGGGCTGGGCCAGGCGGTGGACGCCATGCTGGCCGTGCGGGGCCTCGAGGCCTGGTACGGCGAGAGCCACATCCTGCATGGCGTCGATCTGGATGTCCGCGCGGGGGAGGTGGTGACGCTGCTCGGCCGCAACGGCGCGGGCAAGACGACGACGCTCCGCGCCGTCATGGGCCTCGTCGGGCGGCGGGCCGGCAGCATCCGCTTCCAGGGGCGCGAGACGATCGCGGACCGCTCGGACCGCGTGGCACGCGCCGGCATCGCCTATTGCCCGGAGGAGCGCGGCATCTTCGCCAGCCTCTCGGTCACCGAGAACCTGCTGCTGCCGCCCGTCGTGCAGGCCGGGGGCCTCGGCCTCGACGAGATCTACGCGCTCTTCCCGAACCTGAAGGAGCGCGCCTCCTCCCAGGGCACCAAGCTTTCGGGCGGCGAGCAGCAGATGCTGGCGATCGCCCGCATCCTGCGCACCGGCGCCAAGCTGCTGCTGCTGGACGAGCCCTCGGAGGGCCTCGCGCCGGTGATCGTGCAGCAGATCGGGCTGACCATCCGGGCACTGAAGGAGCGCGGCTTCACCGTGCTGCTGGTCGAGCAGAATTTCCGCTTCGCGCAGACCGTCGCCGACCGCCACTACGTGATGGAGCACGGCCGGGTGGTGGACATGGTCGCCAATGCGGACCTCGCCGCCTCGCTCGACCGCCTGCACGCATACCTCGGTGTCTGAACGCCGCGGCCACTGGAGAGAAATGTGACGATGCACCTTCCCCGCCGCAGCCTCCTGGCCGCCGCCGCCCTGCCGGCGCTGGGCGGGCTGCCACGCGCCGCGCGCGCGCAGAACGCCGCCGTGAAGATCGGCGTGCTGAACGACCAGTCCGGCACCTACCGCGACATCGGCGGCCCGGGCTCGGTCGCCTGCGTGCGCCAGGCGATCCAGGACTTCGGCAATCACGGCTTCAACGTGGACGTCGCGGTGGGCGACCACCAGAACAAGCCGGATGTCGGCGCCTCCATCGCCCGCCAGTGGTTCGACCGGGACGGCGTGGACGTCATCATCGACGTGCCCACCTCCTCGGTCGCGCTCGCGGTCAGCGGCGTGGCGCGCGAGAAGAACAAGATCTTCCTCGGCTCCAACCCGGCGACCAGCGACCTGACGGGCTCACAGTGCAGCCCGAACACCATCCAGTGGACCTACGACACCTGGATGCTGGCGCATTCCACCGGGGGCGCCATGGTGAAGGCCGGCGGCGACAGCTGGTTCTTCATCACCGCCGACTATGCCTTCGGCCATGCGCTGGCGCGCGATACGGGGAATTTCGTGACGGCCGCCGGCGGCAAGGTGCTGGGCGAGGTGCGCACGCCCTTCCCCGGCACCACCGATTTCTCCTCCTTCCTGCTGCAGGCCCAGAACTCCCGTGCGAAGGTGATCGGCCTGGCGAATGCCGGCGGGGACACCATCAACTGCATCAAGCAGGCCGCTGAGTTCGGGCTGATGCGGCGCGGCACCAAGCTCGCCGCGCTGCTGATGTTCATCTCGGACGTCCACGCGCTGGGGCTCAGGACGGCGGCGGGCCTGGTCTGCACCTCGTCCTTCTATTGGGACCTGAACGACCGCACGCGGGCCTTCACCAAGCGCGTGCTGCCCGCCATGCCGGGCGGGCTCAGGCCGGGCATGGGCCAGGCCGGCTGCTACTCCGCCGCCCTGCACTACCTGAAGACGGTGGCCGACATGGGCGTGCCGCAGGCCAAGGCCTCGGGCGCCGCGACGGTCGCCCGCATGAAGCAGATGCCGACCGATGACGACGTGTTCGGCCCCGGCCGGATCCGCGAGGACGGGCGCAAGCTGCACCCCGCCTACCTGTTCGAGGTGAAGACCGAGCAGGAGAGCAAGGGGCCCTGGGACTACTACAAGCTGCTGATCACGACGCCGCCCGAGGAGGCCTTCCGGCCGCTCTCCGAGGGCGGCTGTCCGCTGGTCCGCAGCTGAGCGGCTGACCGGCGCCGGGCGGAGCAACCGCCCGCGCCGCAGGGCCGCAGCCGGCAGGAGGCGCCGGCGCGGCCTTTCGCGAAACGCGCCGACCGGGGGAGGACGCCCCGGCGGCCGAACTCTGGGGACCGAACGGGAATGACCAGTCGCCGCCAATTGCTCGCCACCGTCGCCGTCGGCGCGACGCTCTCGCCCATGCTGCCGCGGCTTTCGCGCGCGCAGGCGGCGAACACCATCCGCATCGGCGTGCTGAACGACCAGTCGGGCACCTATCGCGACATCAGCGGGCCCTATGGCATCCAGTGCACGCACCAGGCGGTGCAGGAATTCGGCGACAAGGGCTTCAAGGTGGAGGTGATCGCCGCCGACCACCAGAACAAGCCGGATGTTGGCGCCAACATCGCGCGGCAGTGGTACGACCAGGGCGTGGACCTGATCATCGACGTCCCCACCTCCTCGGTCGGGCTGGCGGTGAACCAGGTCGCGCGGGAGAAGAACAAGGCCTACATCAACACCGGCTCCGCCACCTCGGACCTCACCGGGCCGCAATGCACGCCGGTGACCATCGCCTGGATGTACGACACCTACATGCTGGCGAAGTCCACCGGCGGCGCCATGGTGAAGGCGGGCGGGGATAGCTGGTTCTTCCTGACCGCCGACTACGCCTTCGGCCATGCGCTGGAGCGCGACACCTCGGGCTTCGTGAAGGCGGCCGGCGGCAAGGTGCTGGGGGCGGTGCGCTATCCCTTCCCCGCCACCTCGGACTTCTCCTCCTTCCTGCTGCAGGCGCAATCCTCCGGCGCCAAGGTGATCGGCCTGGCCAATGCCGGCGCCGACACGGTGAACTCCATCAAGCAGGCCGCCGAGTTCGGGCTGACCCGGCGCGCCAAGCTGGCGGCGCTGCTGATGTTCCTCTCGGACGTGCACGCGCTCGGCCTACAGACGGCGCAGGGGCTGGTGCTGACCGAGAGCTTCTACTGGGACCTCAACGACCGTACGCGCGCCTTCACGAAGCGCGTGCTGCCGCGGCTGAACGGCGTCTATCCGAACATGGCCTCGGCGGCGAACTACTCGGCCGTGCTGCACTACCTGAAGGCGGTGGCCGATATGGGCGTGCCGGCCGCAAAGGCCTCGGGCCTGGACGTGGTGAACCGGATGAAGGCGATGCCCTGCGACGACGACGCCTTCGGCCCCGGCACCATCCGCCCCGACGGGCGGAAGCTCTGCCCCTCCTACCTGTTCGAGGTGAAGAAGCCCTCCGAGAGCAAGGGGCCCTACGATTATTACAAGCTGATCGGCACCACGCCGGCCGATGAGGCGTTCCGTCCGCTGGGCGAGGGCAACTGCCCGCTCGTCCGGAGCTAGGGAGGAACGTGATGAACCTGCACCGCCGCATCCTGCTCGGCGCCGGCGCTGCGGCTGCCCTGGGGGTCGCGCGCCGCGCCCGCGCCCAGGCGAACACCATCCGCCTCGGCGTGCTGACCGACATGTCCGGCCCCTACCGGGACACCACGGGGCCGGGCAGCGTCGTGCTGACGCAGCAGGCGGTGCAGGATTTCGGCAACCAGGGCTTTGCGGTGGAGGTCGTCTTCGCCGACCACCAGAACAAGCCGGATGTCGGCGCCAACATCGCGCGCCAGTGGCTGGACCAGGGCGTGGACGCGATCCTGGACGTGCCCACCTCCTCGGTCGCCCTCGCGGTCAACCAGATCGTGCGGGAGAAGAACAAGGTCTTCCTGAACTCGGGCGCGGGCACAGCGGACCTGACCGGGCCGCAATGCTCGCCCAACACGGTCCACTGGACCTACGACACCTACATGCTGGCGAAGTCGACCGGCACGGCGGTGACGAAGGGCGGCGGCAACACCTGGTTCTTCCTGACCGCCGACTACGCCTTCGGCCATGCGCTGGAGCGCGACACCTCGACCTTCGTGCAGCAGGCCGGGGGGAAGGTGCTGGGCAATGTCCGCTACCCCTTCCCCTCCACGACCGACTTCTCCGCCTTCCTGCTGCAGGCCCAGTCCTCCCGCGCCAAGGTGCTGGGCCTGGCGAATGCCAGCAGCGACACGGTGAACAGCATCAAGCAGGCGCGCGAGTTCGGGCTGCACAAATCCATGAAGTTCGCGGCGCTGCTGATGGGCGCGCTCGACGTGAAGGCGCTCGGGCTCGAGCAGGGCCAGGGCCTGCTGCTGACCGAGAGCTTCTACTGGGACCTGAACGACCGCACCCGCGCGCTGACCGATCGGGTGAAGGCGAAGAATGAGGGCCGCCCGCCCGCCATGGTGCCGGCCGGCTGCTACGGCGCTGCGCTGCATTACCTGAAGGCGGTGAAGGATCTCGGCGTCGCTGCCGCCAAGGCCTCGGGGGTCGAGGCGGTGAACCGCATGAAGGCGATGCCGAGCGATGACGACGCCTTCGGCCCCGGCACGGTGCGGCAGGACGGGCGGGCGATCCACCCGGTCTACCTCTTCAAGGTGAAGGCCCCGGCCGAGAGCAGGGGGCCCTGGGATCTCTACACGGTGGAAGCCACCACGCCGGGCGAGGAGGCCTTCCGGCCGCTCGGCGAGGGCGGCTGCCCGCTGGTCCGCAGCTGACGCCGCCGCGGCGCGAGGAGAGCGCATGGACGAAATCTTCGGCATCCCCACGCCGCTGCTCTTCGGACAGCTGCTGCTCGGCCTGATCAACGGCGCCTTCTACGCGATGATGTCGCTCGGCCTCGCGATCATCTTCGGGCTGCTGAACATCATCAACTTCACCCATGGCGCGCAGTTCATGATGGGCGCCTTCGCGGCCTGGATGCTGCTGGAATGGGCCGGGCTGAACTACTGGTGGGCGCTCGTGCTGGCGCCCCTCATCGTCGGCGCCACCGGGGTGATCCTGGAACGGCTGATGATCAGCCGGCTCTACCGGCTGGATCACCTCTATGGCCTGCTGCTGACCTTCGGCCTGGCGCTGATCATCGAGGGCCTCTTCCGCAACGAGTTCGGCTCCTCGGGCCTGCCCTACCGCATCCCGCCGGAGCTCGCCGGGGCCTGGGATCTCGGCTTCATGTTCCTCCCCGTCTATCGCGGCTGGGTCGTGGTGGCCGCGCTCGTGCTCTGCCTCGCCACCTGGCTGGTCATCGAGAAGACCAGGCTCGGCGCCTATCTCCGCGCCGCGACGGAGAATGCGGCGCTGGTGCAGGCCTTCGGGGTGAACGTGCCGCGCATGGTCACGCTGACCTACGGCGCAGGCGTGGCGCTCGCCGCCATCGGCGGCGTGCTGGCCGCGCCCATCTATTCGGTGAACCCGCAGATGGGCTCGAACCTCATCATCGTGGTCTTCGCCGTCGTCGTCATCGGCGGCATGGGTTCCATCCTGGGCTCCGTCCTCACCGGCTTCGGTCTCGGCGTGGTTGAGGGCCTGACCAAGGTCTTCTACCCGGAGGCCTCGGCGACGGTGATCTTCGTCATCATGGCCATCGTGCTGCTCGCGCGGCCGGCTGGCCTGTTCGGGAGGGCCTGAGACATGGCCGACACCACCACCCTCGACGGGGCCGCGCTGCGCGCCCCGCCGACCACCGACGAGACCTGGGGCTTCGCGCGGTCGCAGCTCATCGCCTTCGGCGTGCTGCTGGCCTTCGTGGGCGTGGCGCCCTTTGTGCTGTACCCCATCTTCGTCATGAAGCTGCTCTGCTTCGCCCTCTTCGCCTGCGCCTTCAACCTGCTGATCGGCTATGTCGGCCTGCTCTCCTTCGGCCATGCCGCGTATTTCGGCATAGGGGGCTATATCTGCGGCTATCTCGCCAAGGCCTATGGCGTGACGCCGCTGCTCTCGATCCTGCTCGGCACCGCGGTCGCCGGGCTGCTCGGCGCTGGCTTCGGCTGGATCGCAATCCGCCGCCAGGGCATCTACTTCGCGATGATCACCCTGGCGCTGGCGCAGATGGTCTATTTCTTCTGCGTGCAGGCGCCCTTCACCGGGGGCGAGGACGGCATCCAGGCCATCCCGCGCGGCAACCTGTTCGGCGTGGCGGACCTCTCTTCCGACATGGCGATGTACTGGCTGGTCGCCGCCGTCTTCCTGGCGGGCTTCCTGCTGATCCACCGCATTATCCATTCGCCCTACGGCCAGGTGCTGAAGGCGATCCGCGAGAACGAGCCGCGCGCGACCTCGCTCGGCTACCGGACGGATGACTACAAGCTGCTGGCCTTCAGCCTCTCCGCGGCGCTCGCCGGCACGGCGGGGGCCACCAAGGCGCTGGTCTTCGGCATCGCGACGCTGACGGACGTGCACTGGTCCATGTCGGGCGAGGTGGTGCTGATGACGCTGGTGGGCGGCCTCGGCACCGTCTTCGGCCCGGTGGTGGGTGCGGCGGTGATCGTGACCATGCAGAACTACCTGGCGGAGTTCGGCGCCTGGGTCACGGTCATCCAGGGGGTGATCTTCGTCGCCTGCGTGCTCGCCTTCCGCCGCGGCGTGATCGGGGAGATCGGCCACGCCTTCCGGGTGAAGCTCTAGCGCCTCCCGGGCGTTCGGGCCGGCGGAGGGCGCTATGCACCCCGAGACGCTGACGCTGGCCGATGACGGCACCATCCCGAACAACCCGCGCCTGCCTGCGCTGGTCTTCCGCGGCGCGCTGCCGCCCGGCGACCCCGCGGCGGCGGAGGCGCTGTTCGCCCGCCATGGCTGGCCCCCGGCCTGGCGGAACGGCATTTACCCCTACTACCACTACCACCCGAACGCGCATGAGGCGCTGGCCATCGCCCGCGGCCGGGTGCGCGTGCAGCTCGGCGGGCCGGAGGGGCCGGTGCTCGATCTCGCCGCCGGCGACGTGGCGGCGCTGCCGGCCGGGACCGGGCACCGCAATCTCGGCGCCTCGGCGGACCTGCTGGTGGTCGGCGCCTATCCGCCCGGCGCGACGCCGGAGGAGTATCGCGGCCGCCCGGGCGAGCATGGCCGCGCCCTGCCCGCCATCGCCGCGACCCCCGACCCGCCCGGCGACCCGGTGACCGGCCGCCCCTGGCCGGGCAGCTGATACCGCCTTGCACAAATCCTGACTTGCAGCCTGCGAGTCAGGCCGAGCGGTCGAATGGCCGCCGCGGCAATCGCCGCCTGGTTGTTTGGTTGCTGAACACCGTTGGGACCTGCGCGTCCGGGTGGAGGCGGAGTTTGGCGGCGGGTTGCGAGCGCTGCGGCGTGCCCCAAGCCCTGCACAACGCACCGCGACCTCGAGCGCCTGCTTAAGGGCCAATGAGGTCGTCCGCAGTCGGCTGGCGAACGCACCGAAACTCGCCAATCCGCGCCCCAAGCCACCCGACCCCGGCATCATGGCCGAAGCCATGCAGGCGGTTGCAAGCGCCAGGGAGGTCTCACGACCTGACACAAGGTCGTGCCGTGGGAAGGCGTTTTTTTTGCGCTAATGGTTAGCTTGGTCAACAGCGCGGCCTGATGAGGGTCAATCGGACGATGCACCTTGAGCGCCGAGTTCTTGTCACCGGGGGCGCCGGCTTCCGGATGTCCCACTTGGCGGAACAGTTGATGGCGCGTTGGCATCAAATGCTTCGCGTCGACAACTTTTTCACGAGTACCGGGCTGCGGCGGACCATCCCCTACTTTGAGGACCTGCTGTCGCAGGGCCTGCTCAAGAGTGTCGCGGCCGCATGAGGGAAGGGGCGTCCGCCGCGGCGCAGCTACCGATGCACGTACTGCACGTCACGCCGACGAGCTACTCGCGCAGCGGCGTGATCGGCGGCGGCGAGCGGCTTGCGCTCTACCTCGACCAGGCGCTGCGCCGCGCAGCCGAGGAGGCGGAGATTCCGCTCACCACGGCGCTGCTCGCCCTAGACGAGGCGGCGGCGCGCGGCAGCGTCCTCGACCGGTATCAGGCGGTCCCCGGCCGCGCCTGGGACCCGCACAGCGTCGCCGCACAGGACCTGATCCCGCGGCTGCGCCGCGCCGACGTCGTGTACGTGCACCAGTGCCTGACCGAGGTGGGTCTGTTCGCCGCGGCGCACGCCCGCCTGCTGCGCAAGCGCGTTTACGGATCGGACGCGGGCGCCGGAGAGGCGGGGCTGCTCCAGGCCAACCCGGACATCGCAAAGGTGTATGACGCGGTTCACGCGCTCAGTGTCTTCGCCGCGTCCGCGTTCACCGGCCTGCCCGTGCCCGTGCACGTGGTGACCGGCCCCGTGGACACCGATGCGTACCGGCCGCCGGCCGACCCGTCACGCCGCGACCGCCGCGTCGCGGTGTCGGTGGGCCGGCTGCTGCCGCACAAGGGCCACGAACGGACGATCCGCGCCCTGCCCGCTGGGATGTCGCTCGACATCGTCGGCCAGCCCTACGACGCCGAGTATGCGGCGTTCCTGCGCGACTGCGCGGCGGGCAAGGACGTCAGGTTCCACGCGGGCCTCGACGACGCGGCGGTGAAGGGTTTGCTGGACCGGGCCGGCGTGTTCGTGCACGCCTCCACGCACTTCGATCACCGCGGCCGCTTCGCCCACAAGTCGGAGCTGCTGGGCCTCGCCCCCCTCGAGGCGCTGAGCACCGGCCTCACCACGCTGGTCAGCGACGCCGGCTCCCTGCCCGAGCTTGGGGCGCTCCCGGGGTGCCATGTGTTCCGGTCGGAGGCGGAGCTCGCGGGGCTGCTCGGGGCCGTGCTGGAGGGACGCCTTGCCCATGTCGCGCCCGAGGCGATGCACGCCGCCGTGGTCCGCGAGTACGGCCTGGTGAGCGCGGGGACCGGACTCCTCAGGATGATGGAGGTCCTGCCCCGGTGCGGATAATGATGATCAACAATGTGTTCCCGCCCGGCTTCATGGGTGGGTACGAGCTCGGCGCCCTTGACGTGGCGCGCGGGCTCGCCGGACGCGGCCACACGGTCGAGGTCCTGACGAGCGACTACTTCACCGACGACGCCGGGGAGCTGGGCGACGTTCACGTGCGGCGCATCCTGGAATGCGCGTTCCCGAACCGGTCCCCCGTCGAAGGGCGGCTGCACGCACTGACCGGGGACTTCCTGTCGCCTCGCAACCTGCGGCTGCTGGCGGGGGAAATCGCGCGCTTCCGGCCCGAGCAGGTGCTCTGCTTCAACCTCGCCGGGCTCGGCCCACCCGGCGTGCTGCACTACCTGGTTGCGCTCGGCTACCGCCCCGTGCTGTTCCTGATGGACAACATCTTCGCTGGGATGGTGGCCGACCGGGCGCGCCGGGCCCACTTCGAGCGCGTCTTCGGCCTTGGCGATCACCTGGCCGAGGTCCACGTGGTCTTCATGTCGCGGACCCTTCGCCAGGAGGTCGAGAACGCGCTGGGCCGTCCGGTGCCGATGGCGAGCTACGTGCCGGGCTGGGTCGAGGCATCGCCACGGATGGAGATCGCCGAGCGGGATCCTTCCCAGCCCACCCGGTTCGTGTTCGCGTCGCGCATCGCCGGACACAAGGGGATTGAGCTGGCGGTGCAGGCCGCGCACCTCCTCGTCGGCGCGGGCGAGGACCGCTTCGCCCTGGATGTCTTCGGCACCGGCGACGTGGCGGGCCTTCTCCAGAGCATCGTGGCGCTCAGCCTGCAGCGGCGGGTGAGCTACAGGGGAAGCCCGGCGAAGGAGGAGCTGCTGCGCCGCTTTTCGGAGTACGACGCCCTTCTCTTCCCGACCTGGCCGCGCGAACCGTTCGGCTTCGTCGTGTGCGAGGCGGCGGCCGCCGGTTGCCTGCCGATCATGACGGGCGGCATCGGTGCCGCGGAATGGTACCTGGACGGCCTGGACTGCGTGAAGATCGAGCGCAGCGCAGCGGCGCTGGCGACGGCCATGCTGAACATCATCAACATGCCGCGGGCCGAGGCCGCGGCAATGCGTCGGCGGGCCCGGGCCACCACAGTCAGGCACCTCGGGTTCGCTCAGGCTCTGGATGCCCTGGAAAAAGTCCTGAACCGGTTTGAGACCCCTTCTCCTGCCGGGTGGGAACGCCGGGCGGAGGCTGCGATGAGCATACTCGCGGAACTCTGGAGATCGAACCGACATGCCTGACACCGGGGCACCCCGGGTGACGCCCGAGCAGGTCGAGCTCATCAACGCCGGCTTTCAACCAGCGCGATACGGGACGCCGGTCCGCCTGGTGCGCCGGCTGCTTTGGCCCTTCATCCGCCCCTTCCACTTTCACACCCTCGCCAGGATTGAGGCACTCGCGGCCGCCCAGTCGGACGCGCCGAATCGGCTCCAGGCGAGCCTCGATGCACTTGGGGGTGTTGCGGGGGAGCTGCGCGCGCGCATCGAGGGCCTGGAGGCTGCGCTCGCAGCGTTGAGGCACCTGCGCGGCGAGATCGCAGCCGTGACCAATCGGTTCGCCTGGGTCGAAGGCATGGCCGAGCGCCTCGAGGCGCTTGCGCGTGAGCTGGACGAGCGCAGCGAGGCGCAGGCCGCCGAGCTCCACCGCGCACTGGACGAGCGCAGCGAGGCGCAGACCGCCGAGCTCCGGCGCGCGCTGGACGAGCGCAGCGAGGCGCAGACCGCCGAGCTCCGCCGCGCACTGGACGAGCGGAGCGAGGCGCAGACCGCCGAGCTCCGCCGCGCGCTGGACGAGCGGAGCGAGGCGCAGGCTGCCGAGCTCCGCCGCACGCTGGACGAGCGGGCCCGCTTCGAACGGCTGTTTCTGCACGCGACGGATGACGGCCTGTTCATCCTGAAGGCCGGCGACTTGGTCTCCGAGGCCGTGGCGCGGGATGGGAGCTGGGACAGCCATATCCTGCGCGTCGCCGACCTGGCCGCGACACGGCGGCCCGAGGGTTGCGCGGTGGACGCCGGAGCGCATTTCGGTCTGATCACAGTGGCCCTCGCGCGCCGCTTCCCGCACGTCGTCGGCTTCGAGCCGAACTGGTTCTCCGCCGGCCTGCTCGCCGCCAACGTGGCGCTGAACGGGCTCGGCGATCGGGTCGCGGTGTACCGCAACGGCCTGTTCTCGCGCCGCACGACACTGTCGCTGGCCCCGCAGGAGAGGCAGGAACTTCCCGTGCCGCTGACGCCGGATCGGCGCCTGGACGCCATCGCCGCGCCGAACCTGGCCGCCTTCAGCTTCTCCACGGACGGCATCGGGATCTACCAGGGCTCGGCCTACGCCCTGGACGACCTCGCGCTCCAGGACGTCGCGTTCCTGAAAGTCGACACCCAGGGCGCCGACGGCGAGGTCATCCTGGGCGCCTTGGAGACGATCGGCCGCTGCCGGCCATGGGTCGTCTTCGAATGGGAAGAGGCCCTCAGCCGGTCCTACGAGGTGAGCTGGGAGCAGGTGAGGTCGCGCCTTCAGGGGGCCGGCTACACGATCAGAGTGCTGAAGCGGCACAACGAGAAGCAGGTGGACTACCTCGCCGTGCCCGAGGCGGACTCGGCCGCCGTTGAGGATTTATGCGCTTGACCCGGACCTCCCGCGGCTGAACGGGATGCGGTTGTACGCGTCGGGGCCGCTCATGCGGCGCGTTCGGTAATCCACCTATCCCATATCCTGACTGATACAGAGGGCCGCTCCCTACAACGGGGGCGGCCCTATTTGCGTTTCAGCCAAGCCCGGCGTTGCGGAAGTGACTTCTGATGATGGCGTCGGGCGACAATGATTCAGGGCGAAAGACACCCCAGAATACGTGGCCATGTGGCTCGAATCCGAACCCCTCAAGCCCGAGTTTTCCGAATGCGCTGCGTGCCGCGTCCGCCGTTCCTGGAAGATCGGCGGTCTCCACAAGGACAACGGCACCTGGCTGAAGATACGGAATGCACGAATCAAGCTCGGGCAAGGTGCAGCAGCACGCGCGGAGCCGGGCTCCATCTCTTGCTGGAAGGCGAAGGGGCACCCCGTCTCCCTTATCGTCAGCCACGGTTTTCGCGACAGATCCAAGACCCTTGGAGGCAGCGCCGCTGATGCCGTAATCGCCGGACTCGGCCACGGAGAAATATAGAAGCTCGTAACACAGTCCATGCTGTGGATCGGACCATGTTCGCGTTTTGAAATGCTTCGGTGTGGGTGCCGCTGAAAGGCCGCTATAATCCCAAGGGCGCCTGATGTTGATGGCGCCCAGTTGCGTGACAAGCTCGCCGATCAGATCGGCCCCATATGAGCTTTTCCTGTAAACGGCGATGCCGTCGATGGTTTCGAGGACAGAGATTCCGGTCAGGGACGACAATATTGCGGTGAACTTCTCGACTTCCTGAATGTGGTCAACATCGTCGATCAGAATAAGGCCGCCACCTCTGACCTTTGGCGCCCACTTCTCGAAATCGGATATGACGCCGAGCAATGAGTGATCCCCATCAATGAAGAGCAGATCGATAGGGAGAGCGGGCCATATTGCAGCTATTGCGGCAGATTCACCGCGCATGGGCACGACCTGGGCGGACAGGCCAAGAGTTTCCATGTTCCGGCTGAACTCATCGAAGGTCGAGTGCATGTAGCCACGAGGGAACCAAACCGGAGCCCCCATGAACGGGTCCACGGAAAAAACAGATCGGGGCTTGGCTTTCAGCCTCATCGCTTCCGCCAGGAAGGCGGTAGAACCTCCGCAGAATGAACCGATCTCCACCACAGTATTGACGTTCGGAGAACTCGCAAGATGAAACAAGAGTGCGCGCTCGTCGAGCGATGACCATGTTCTGACTCCGCACTCTTCAAATCGTCTGTTTATGTCCGTAAATAAGGGGCCGGTCTTTGTGTTTAAGTAATCCAGTTCATGTTCGATCACGTGCGTCTCCAATCTCATGAAACCGGGGCCAGGGCATGGTCCCGCCCCATGCCTCGACGCGCCGCAGTGGATGCAGGGGTCGCCAAAGCGGTGCGGGTGGTCCGGTTATCATTGGCGCTGCTCACCCAGGCGATGGTCTGTGATTCAGCCATTCTTGCTCTCCTTCCCGGCCCGTTCCCGCGCCAGTCGCGCCTTCTGGAGAACGACGGCGCCCTGGAGCGGGACGGGGCAGGTTCCACCACGCGGGCCTTCATGCGCGACCGGGGCTACGCGTTCTTCGGGTACACCTTCGTGAACACGATCTATGCCCCGGGAAATGTGATCAAGGACAAGGTGCCAGGGCTTTTCTTTCAGCCATGCACGGCACGGGTGAAAACGCCCTGGCCAAGCGGCCGCAGGCCGCGCCGGCGCCTGAGGCATGACGTGCGCCGGCCCTTCGTGGGCCCGGTGCGAGAGAACCGTTTTTTAACCCCAGCCGCCGGCCCTTCCCGGGCAGGATGGCGCGATGGCCGCCGAGGGCATCACCAACTGGCACGCGCATGTCTACTACGACGCGGCGACGCGGGACGCGGCGGCGCGGCTGCGCGAGGGCATCGCCTCCCGCTTCCCGGAGGCCGTGCTCGGCCGGTGGCATGACCAGCCCGTCGGGCCGCATCCGCAGCCCATGTACCAGGTGGCTTTTTCACCTGAGCTATTTGCAACCCTGGTGCCCTGGATTGCGCTGAATCGGGGCGGGCTGACAGTGCTTGTCCACCCGGAGACGGGGCGGCAGCGCGCTGACCATCTGCGGCACGCAATCTGGCTTGGCGCCGTGCTGCCGCTGAAGGCCGAGACGCTTCCGGAATAGCCGCCGCTCGCGTGTGGCGCGGAATGTTGGCCGAAATATGACGATTCGCTCGCCGCAGGAACTCCTGCTGCGATGCAGCATTCCAAGGAATGTGCTTAGCGCACATCCGCCACCCCCGGCGGGCATCCGAACTGACGCGAAGCGCTCATAGACAACAGATAAGGGTTGGGAACATGGACGACACGAACAAGCAGC
>DASQVL010000146.1:0-8210 GCA_035640795.1 Crenalkalicoccus sp.
CGGCGGAGAAGGTGCGGCGTCCAGCCGGGGCGCGCCAGTCGGCGACGGCGTCGGGCGGAACCCAGCCCCTGATGTCGCCACGCCGCGCCAGCGCCCTGTCCGAGGCGGCCGAGTCCCCGACCCGGTACCGCGCCCGCCGCCCTGCCCAAGACCGACGTGCCGCCAGCACCACGCTCCCCGCCGTCGCCGGCCCAAAGCCGAGACCATCCATCGGCGGGCAGCAACTGCTGTGGCATGCACCACAGCCGTGCACCGCCCACCGCGCATTGAGGGTGCGTGCCATCGACCACGCCCCGAGGCGCTGGAGGCGCCAGCGGGCAGCTTTCGGGTTTCCGGAAGGGTGCTGACCGGTCCTGGCAGGTTCTGGTCGGGTGGGGGATCCCTCAGCTTGCGCGCACCGGGCCGAGACCGGCTCCGGACACGCAGAGGACCCCGCCATGACGCAATCCGAAAGGCTTCTGTACACGGGCAGGACCCGCACGCGCGGTGGCCGCGACGGGACCTCCCGCAGCGACGACGGCCGCCTGGACGTCAAGCTGTCGACCCCCGGAACCCGCGGCACTGGGACCAACCCGGAGCAGCTCTTCGCAGCGGGCTGGTCGGCCTGCTTCGAGGGCGCGATCGCGGCCGCCGCCAGGACGATGCGCGTCGCCCTTCCGGCCGACCCGTTCATTGACGCGGAGGTGGACCTGAACATCGCCGACGGCGAGTACTTCCTCCGCGCCCGCCTGAATGTCAGCGTGCCGGGCGTGGACCGCGAGGTGGCGCAGGCCCTGGTGGAGGCGGCGCACCGGACGTGTCCCTACTTCAAGGCGACGCGCGGCAACATCGACGTCGCGATCAACCTGGCCTGATCCGGGGTCGCGGCGATGGCCGCGACCTCGTCATCGCTCGACCCCACCCGACGCGGCGCCTCGGCCACGTCGGGAAGACCCACGCCCGTGGAGGACATCGTGCCCATGAAAGACGTCGTGCAACCGCGCCGAACCCTTCTGATGCAGCTGCTCGCGGGCGCCGCCCTAGCGGGGTCCGCATCGGCCGGCCGCGCCGCGGCGCAGTCCGGGGGCGGGCCGGCGGCGCCGGAGTTCGTCGGGCTCGAGGGCTGGCTGAACGCCGATGCGCCGCTCACCGTCGCGGGGCTGCGCGGCAAGGTCGTGCTGGTCGATTTCTGGACTTACTCTTGCATCAACTGCCGCCGCACCGTGCCCTACCTGAACCGCTGGCAGGCCGAGTACGGCACCGCCGGCCTGCAGGTCGTCGGCATCCACACGCCGGAGTTCGGCTTCGAGCGCGCCCGCCCGAATGTCGACGCCGCCGTCCGCGGGTTCGGCATCCGCTACCCGGTCGGCCAGGACAACGGCTTCCGGACCTGGCGCGCCTGGGGCAACAGCGCCTGGCCGTCCTTCTACCTGCTGGACCGCGACGGCCGGATCGTGCTGGTGCGCGAGGGCGAGGGCCACGCGCGCGAGCTGGAGGGCGCCATCCGCGCCCTGCTCAGGCTGCCCGGCGCGACGGCCCGGCCGAGCGACGACCCCGACCTGTCCAAGGTCCGCTCGCCCGAGATCTACTTCGGCGCGATTCACCCGACGCCGCAGGACCGGGCCCAGTCGCCGCGGCGCGGCGAGGCGACCTATACCTTCGGCCCGTCGGAGGGCCCGCGCCTGGACCAGTACCAGCTCGACGGCACCTGGGCGCGAGAGGAGGAGGCCCTGGTGCTGCGCTCGTCCAGCGGGCGGCTCCGCCTGCGCTTCTCGGCGGCCAAGCTGCACCTGGTGGCCGGCTCGCCGGAGCCGGTGGCGCTGCGCGTCAGCGTGGATGGCGGCGCGCCGCGCACCGTCGAGGTCGGGCGCCCGACGCTCTACACGCTGCTCGACGGCGGGGCCTACGGCGAGCACCTGCTCGCGTTCGAGGCCGAGGCGCCCGGCCTGTCGCTCTTCAGCGCGACCTTTGGGTAGCCGCGGCGCGGCCCTCAGAGGACGTCCGCCTCCAGCGCCGCCTTGAGCCGGGGTGCCGCGAAGTCGAGGAAGGCACGCACCTTCAGCGGCAGCGGGCCGCCGCCCAGGTAGACCAGGTGCACGGGCAGCGGTGGCGGCTCGAACCCGCGCAGCAGTGGCACCAGCTGCCCCGCCCTGACGGCCGCGGCGATGTGGAAGGAGAAGAGGCCGACGATGCCGGCGCCGGCGATCGCGGCGTCCACCAGCGGCTCCGCGGTGTCGATCGAGAGCCGCGGCCGGACGCCCGTCTCCGCGCCGTCGGGCGAGAGGTCCCACGCGCTGAAAGTCCGGAAGCCGGCGAAGTCGAGGCAGTCGTGCCCGGCGAGCTCGGCCGGAGTGCCCGGCGTGCCGCGACGAGCAAGGTATTCCGGGCTGGCGGCAAGCACCCGCCGGATCTCGCCGACGCGGCGCGCCACGAGGGAGCTGTCGGGCAGCGGGCCGAGCCGGACCGCGACATCCACGTGCTCCTGGTGCAGGTCGAGGGCGCGGTCGCTCAGGCGCAGGTGCACCACGACGTCCGGGTAGGCGCCCAGGAAATCGGTCGCGATCGGGGTCAGGTAGCGGCGGCCGAGCATCATGCTCGCCGTCACCGTCAGCTCGCCGCGCGGTGCGCGGTACTCGCCCGACGCGGCGCGTTCGGCTTCCTCCACCTGCTCCAGGATGTGGCGGCACGCGGCGGCGTAAGCTTCGCCGGCATCCGTCAGCGTGATCCGGCGTGTCGTCCGGGTCAGCAGCCGAGTCCCGAGGTGCGCCTCCAGCTCCGAGATGCGCCGGCTCACCGTTGCGATCGGCGTCCGGAGCTCGCGCGACGCGGCGGAGAGGCTGCCGGCGCGGACGACCGCGAGCAGGGTCGCCATCGCCTCGATGCGGTCCATGCGGTCGGCTTTCCGGTTCCCGGAAGGGTGCTGCCCGAACCTAGCCGGTTCTGCGCCCCTGCGGGACGCGCCAACCTCGGGCCGCCTTCCGAAAGCGAGACCTGGACGTGAGCGATACCCCCGCCTCCGGCACCGCCCTCGTCACCGGCGCCTCTGGCGGCATCGGCGCGGTGTACGCGAGCCGCCTGGCCCGGCGGGGCCACGACCTGATCCTGATGGCGCGCGACCGGGCGCGCCTGGAGCCCCTCGCCCGCCGGATCGCCGGCGACACCGGGCGCAGGGTGGACGTGCTGGCGGCTGACCTGGGCAATCCCGCTGACCTCGCTGTGGTGGAGCGGGTGCTGCGCGATGACCCGGCCATCTCCATGCTGGTGAACGGCGCGGGCGTCGGCGCCACCGCGCCCCTGCTGCGCTCGGACGTCGGCGCCACGAGCCGCATGATCGCGCTGAACGTGGACGCGCTGACCCGGCTCACCTACGCGGCGGTGCCGCGCTTCGTCGCCCGCGGCACCATCGTCAACATCGCCTTGATCGTCGCGGTCGCGCCCGAGCTCCTCAACGGCGTGTACGGCGGCACCAAGGCCTTCGTCATCGCCTTAAGCCAGTCGCTGCGGCACGAGCTGGCCGGCACGGGCGTCTGCATGCAGGTGGTCCTGCCCGGCGCCACGGCGACCGCCTTCTGGAGCGGCCGGCACCCCGGTCGAGCATTTCCCCGGCGAGATCGTGATGCCGGCGGACGACATGGTGGACGCCGCCCGCGCGGGGCTCGACCAGGGCGAGTTCGCGACGGTGCCGTCGCTGCCGGACGCCGCGGACTGGGAGGCCTTCGAAGCCGCGCGGCTCGCCCTGCGCCCCGGCCTGTCCCGGGCGACGCCGGCGCCCCGCTACGGCGTCGCGCCCCATCGCCTCGGCACCGCCGCGTGAGCGGCGCGAGAAACGCGGTGGCCGCCGCAGCACCAGGAAGCGGACAATGAGCCACCACCCGAGCGTCTTCCCGATGGAGACGGAAATCCCGGTCTCCCGGCCGAACACCGGCCCCGCGGTACCGCACGCGCTGCTCGCCAAGCCGCCCGGACAGACACCCAAGCCGGCCGAGCACGGCCTCAGGCCGGCCGGCCGGCGGACGCTCCGCGGGCTGCTGCTCGCCGGCGGCGGCCTCCTGGCTCTGGCGGCCATGGGCGACCTCGGCTGGCGCTACTGGACGGTCGGGCGCTTCGAGGTCTCGACCACCGACGCCTACGTCAAGGCGGACAGCACGACCGTCGCGCCGAAGGTGGCGGGCCACCTCGCCGCCGTGCTGGTCGGCGACAACGAGCGGGTGGAGGTCGGCCAGGTCCTGGCCCGGATCGATGACCGCGACTTCAGGGCGGCGCTCGCGCAGGCCAGGGCCGACGCCGAGGCGGCGGAGGCCAGCATCGCCACGCGCCGCGCTGCCCTCGCCGCCCAGCAGTCCGCGATCGAGGAGGCGCGCGCGACCATCGCCGCCGACCAGGCGAACGAGACCTTCGCCCAGCAGGAAGCAAGGCGCTACGCGGCGCTCGCCGCCTCGGGCTACGGCAGCGTCCAGAACGCGCAGCAGTCGGCCTCGCGCATCGCCGCGGCCCACGCGGCGGTGGCGCGCGACGAGGCTGCGCTGACGAACGCGACCCGGCTGCTCGATGTGCGCCGGGCCGAGCTCGCGCAGGCCGAGGCGGCCCTGGCCCGCGCCGCGGCGGCCGTGCAGCAAGCCGAGCTGAACCTCTCCTACGCCACCATCGCCGCGCCGATCGCGGGCGTGGTCGGCAATCGCACGCTGCGGGTCGGCCAGTACGTGCAGGCGGGCACGCAGCTCATGGCGGTGGTGCCGGTCGAGGCGGTCTACGTCGTCGCGAACTACAAGGAAACCCAGCTCACCGAGGTGCGCGCCGGCCAGCCGGTGGAGGTCCGCGTGGACACCTACCCCGGCCGGGTCTTCCGCGGCCACGTCGACAGCCTCGCGCCAGCGAGCGGCCAGGAGTTCGCGCTGCTGCCGCCCGACAACGCCACCGGCAACTTCACCAAGGTCGTCCAGCGCATCCCGGTGAGGATCGTCCTCGACACCGCCGATCGGCCCGCGCTCGTGCTGCGCCCGGGCATGTCGGTCGTCCCGACGGTCGATACCCGGGCCGCACCGCAGCACCTCGCCGCGGCGCCCGAGCGCCGCGGCTGACACCGGAACGCGCCACCCCGGGAGCCGCGCCATGTCCGCCACCACCGCCGAGGCCGCGCCGAATGCCCCGACCGCCGACAGGGCGAGCCCGGCAGCCTGGATCGCCGTGCTCGCCGCGATGATCGGCGCCTTCATGGCGATCCTCAACATCCAGATCACCAACGCCTCGCTCCTCGACATCGAGGGCGGCATCGGGACCGGCGTGGACAACGGGGCCTGGATCTCGACCTCCTATCTCATCGGCGAAATCGTGGTGATCCCGCTGACGGACTTCCTGAGCCGGGTCTTCTCCTTCCGCCGCTACATGCTGGCGAACGCCGTCCTGTTCCCTCTCTTCTCGATGGGCTGCGCCTTCACCCACGACCTCGGCTCGATGATCGCCATGCGAGGGCTGCAGGGCTTCGCCGGCGGCATCCTCATCCCCATGGCGTTCACCATGGTGCTGACGAAGCTGCCCAAGGCGCAGCAGCCGGTCGGCCTCGCCCTCTTCGCGCTCTCCGTCACCTTCGCGCCCGCCATCGGGCCCACCATCGGCGGCTGGCTGACGGAGACCTACGGATGGCGAACCATCTTCTTCGTCAACACGCCGCCGAGCGTCATCATGATCGTCGCGCTCGCCCTGACGCTCGAGAAGAGCCCGATGCGGCTCTCGCTGCTGAAGGAGGGCGACTGGGCGGGCATCGCGACCATGGCCATCGGCCTCGCGGCCCTGCAGACCGCGCTGGAGGAGGGCAACAAGGACGACTGGTTCGAGTCGCCCTTCATCGTGGAGCTCGCGGTCGTGGCGGCCGTCTTCCTCGCCGCCTTCGTGGCGATCGAGCTGACCGTCGCCAGGCCGCTGGTCAACCTGCGCCTGCTGAGGCGCCGCAACTTCGGCGTCGGGGTGCTCGTCAACGTGCTGGTCGGCTTCGCGCTGTTCGGGACCGTCTACATCCTGCCGCAGTACCTGGGCCAGGTGCAGCGCTACAACGCCGAGCAGATCGGCAAGGTGCTCGCCTGGACCGGCCTGCCACAGCTCCTACTGATCCCGCTCGTGCCGCTGCTGATGAAGCGCTTCGACCCGCGCCACATCGGATTCGTCGGCATCGCCGTCTTCGCCGCGAGCTGCTTCATGAACACGACCCTGTCGCTGAACAGCGCGGGCGACCAGTTCCTGCTGCCGAACATCGTGCGCGCCGTCGGCCAGGCGCTGGTGCTGACGCCGGTCACCGCCATCACGACGGCCGGCATCGCGCCTGCCGAGGCGGCCGCCGCCTCCGGCCTCTCAAACATGCTGCGCAACCTCGGCGGCGCCGTCGGCACCGCGACGCTCGCCACGGTCCTGACCAAGCGCGAGCAGTTCCATTCCAACATCATCGGCCAGTCGGTCACGTCGTACCGCGAGGCGGTGCGCGAAAGGATCGACGACCTTACCCACTACTTCCTGGCGCACGGTGTGGCCGATCCCGCGGTCGCGCAGCACAAGGCAATCGTGGCCATCGGCGCGACGGTGCGGCGTCAGGCGCTCATCCTGGGCTTCAGCGACACCTTCATGGTGATCGGGACGGTGCTGGCGATCGCCGCCGCGCTGCTCCTGCTGGCCCGCAAGGCGAACATCGGCGGCGGCGCCAGCGGCGGGCACTGAGGCGGCATCATCTGGGGATCCACCCAGCTTTTCGGTTCCCGGAAGGGTTCTGCCCGAACCTGGCCGGTTCCGCGCCGCCGCGGGACGCGCCAGCATCGGACGCGTGTGAGACGCTGACCCGAGAGGAGGACGCCATGAGCAGGATCGTGAAGGCCGCCGCCGTGCAGATCAGCCCCGTGCTGTACAGCCGGCAGGGGACCGTCGAGAAGGTCGTCCGGAAGATCCGCGCGCTGGCCATGCAGGGCGTGCAGTTCGCGACCTTTCCCGAGACGGTCGTGCCCTACTACCCCTACTTCGCCTTCGTGCAGCCGCCCTTCGTGATGGCGAAGGAGCACCAGCGCCTGCTCGACCAGGCGGTCACGATCCCGTCTGCCGAGACCCAGGCGATCGCCGACGCCGCGAAGGAAGCGGGCATGGTCGTCTCGGTCGGCGTCAACGAGCGCGACGGCGGCACGATCTACAACGCACAGCTCCTGTTCGATGCGGACGGGACGCTGCTCCAGCGCCGCCGCAAGATCACGCCGACCTACCACGAGCGGATGGTGTGGGGTCAGGGCGACGGTTCCGGCCTGCGCGCGGTGGACAGCGCCGCCGGGCGCGTCGGGCAGCTCGCCTGCTGGGAGCACAACCTGCCGCTCGCCCGCTACGCGCTGATCGCCGACGGCGAGCAGATCCACTCGGCCATGTACCCCGGGTCCTTCGCCGGCCCGCTGTTCGCGGAGCAGATGGAGGTCAACCTCCGCCAGCACGCCCTGGAATCCGCTTGCTTCGTCGTCGGTGCCACGGCCTGGCTCGACCCCGAACAGCAGGCCCGGATCATGCAGGACACGGGCTGCCCCGTCGGGCCGATCTCCGGCGGCTGCTTCACCGCGATCGTGGAGCCGGACGGCCGGATCATCGGCGGGCCCCTCACCGCGGGCGAGGGCGAGGTGATCGCCGAGCTCGACTTCGCCCGGATCGACGCCCACAAGCGTCTCATCGACGCGCGCGGCCACTACGGCCGTCCCGAGCTGCTCAGCCTGCTGATCGACCGGAGGCCCACGTCGCCCGTCCACGAGCGCGCCGCGCACCCCGGGATCGAGGGTATGCGGGCGGCCGCCACCGGCGAGCCGTGGGCGGTCGAGGTCCCGTAGTTGCCGACACGCTGTGCTCGCCGCATGCCGAGCGCGGCCATCCGGTTCAGCACTCGCGCAGCCATGCCTGCCTCGGCGCGCTGGGCGTCGAGGCGGCGCGACCGCAGCCCCGTGCCGAGCCCGCGCTTCAGTCGCGCGAAGGTCCACGCCGCCGCATTGCACCGGCCGTAGCTCGTCGCCGGCTCCCACACAGCGCGCCCATCCCGGGCGACGTGAGCGAAGATGGAGGCGATCAGGCCTTCTTGCCGCAGCGCTAGGCGGAAGACGGCTCGCACCATCAGCATGGCGGCGATCGCCGCGTCAGAGAAGGTACGGCGGCCGGCCGGGGCGCGCCAGCTCGCGCCGGCGTCGGGCGAGACCCAGACCGTGATGTCGCCACGTCGGGCCAGTCCCCGC
>DASQVL010000147.1:0-4406 GCA_035640795.1 Crenalkalicoccus sp.
CGCACGCCGGTCGCCGGGGCGTCCTCCCAGGTCTTCGGAGTCACCGTGCCCGGATGGCCGAGCGAGGGTCGCCACAGGATCTCGGCGAGGATGAGCACGAACATGAAGCTGAGGTAGATCAGCGCCGTCGCCGCAGCCAGACGGAGCAGCGGGTTGGCGTGCCGCAGCTGCATGAAGAACACGAAGATCAACCCCGCCATGGCGGCGGCGATGAGCAGCGAGAGCGCGGTGTTCCAGCCCACCCCCATCGGGACATAGGCAAGAGCGAGATTGACGAAGACCAGAGCCATGAGCACGGCCCAGACGGGCAGGGCGCCGCGCCAGATCTCGCGCGCCGAGTGCGCCGGCGGCCGGATCAGCTCCATCAGGCGCGCCCCGGCAGGTAGAGCAGGGCGAACAGGATCACCCAGACCACGTCCACGAAGTGCCAGTAAAGCGACAGCACCTCGAAGGCCGGGCTGTGCAGCGGCCGTTCGCCCCGCCAGCCCTGAAGGCCGAGCAGCGCGGTCGCGCCGACGCCGATGCCGAGATGGATGGCGTGCACGCCGGTCATCGCCCAGTAGAAGGCGAAGAAGATCCGCGCCGCCTGGTCCGCCAGCGCGAAATGGGCGCCGGGCCAGAGATTGTCGTGCAGATCCTTGCGGTATTCCAGCCCCTTGCTCACCAGGAAGGCCAGGCCGAGCAGCGCCGTCGCGGCCAGGCAGCGCAGCGCGAGACGGCGCATTTCCGCCCGCGCCGCCTCCGACGCCACCGTCATGGTCAGGCTGCTGGTCACCAGCAGGCAGGTATTGACCGTGCCGAAGACGATGTCGGTCCGGCCGGCGCCGAGCGCAAAGGCGTGCGGCCACCAGGTGCGGTAGGCCGCATAGGCCATGATCAGCCCGCCGAAGAACAGCATCTCGCTGGCGATGAACACCCACATGCCGAAGGCCGCGCACTCGCGCTGGCGGTGCAGGCTGACCCAGGGCTCGCGGAGCGCGGTGTCGCTCACAGCTGGCGGCCCTGCGGCTGGTGCAGCCGCGTGGCCGGATGCTCCGGCCCCTCATGCGCCTCGTGGTAGTCGTAGGGCTCGTTCTCGACGATTGGCGGCGTGTGGAAATTCGCGCGCGGCGGCGGGGAGCTCGTCTGCCATTCGAGGCCGGTGGCATCCCACGGATTGTCGCCCGCCCGCGCGCCGCGGAACAGCGAGAATGCGAGATAGCCCATCGGCAGCAGGTAGGCGGCGGCGAGGATGACGGCGCCGGCCGAGGCCATGACGTTGAACACCTGGAATTCCGGCGGGTATGCGTAATAGCGCCGCGGCATGCCGAGCCAGCCCATGATGAACATGGGGAAGAAGGTGAACAGGAATCCGAAGAACATCAGGATGGCAGCGAAGCGTGCCCAGCTCTCCGTATAGAGGCGGCCGGTGATCTTCGGCCACCAGTAGGAGAGGCCGGCATAGAAGGCCGACACCGCGCCGCCCACCATGATGTAGTGGAAATGCGCGACGACGAAGTAGGTGTCGTGGACCTGCACGTCCACCGGGATGGAGGCGAGGAACAGCCCGGTCAGCCCGCCGATGGTGAACAGCCCGATGAAGCCGATGACGTAGAGCATGGGCGCGGCCAGGGAGACCTGGCCGCGGTAAAGCGTGCAGCTCCAGTTGAACACCTTGATGGCCGAGGGCACGGCGATAACGAAGGAGAGGAAGGAAAAGGCGAGGCTGGCGTAGAGCGACTGGCCGGAGACGAACATGTGGTGGCCCCAGACCATGAAGCCGATCACGGCGATCATCATCATGGCGTAGACCATGAAGTCATAGCCGAAGATGCGGCGCCGCGCGTAGCAGGTGACGATCTCGCTGACCACGCCGAAGCTGGGCAGGATCATGATGTAGACCGCGGGGTGGCTGTAGAACCAGAACAGGTGCTGGAACAGGATGGGGTCACCGCCATGCGCGGCGTCGAAGATCGGCAGGCCGAAGGCGCGCTCCACGAAGATCAGCAGCAGGGTGATGGCAAGCACCGGGGTCGCCAGCACGATGACGAGGGAGGTCGCGTAGAGCGCCCAGACGAAGAGCGGCAGCCGCCACCAGCCCATCCCCGGGCAGCGCAGCATGTGCGTGGTGGCGATGAAGTTGACCGAGGTGGCGATGGTCGAGAAGCCGGAGATGAACACTGCCGCCGCCGCGGCCAGAACGTTGCTGTTGGAGTACTGGGTGGAGAAAGGCGTGTAGAAGGTCCAGCCGGTATCCACCCCGCCGGCGATCAGCGTGTAGATCACCAGCGCGCCGCTGATCATGAAGACATACCAGCTGATCAGGTTCAGCCGCGGGAAGGCCAGGTCCTTGGCTCCGATCATCAGCGGCAGCAGGAAATTGCCGAGCGTCGTCGGGATGGAGGGGACCAGGAAGAACCAGATCATCACCGTCCCGTGAAAGGTGAACATCCGGTTGTACTGGTCGGCGGTCAGCAGGTCGCCCTCCGGCGTGAACAGCTCAATCCGGATCAGCACCGCGGCAAGGCCGCCGAGCGCGAAGAACACTGTCAGCCCCGCCATGTAGAGGATGGCGATCCGCTTGTGGTCGGTGCTGAACAGCCAGGAAGCAATGCCGGTCTCGCCGGTGAGGTAGTTGCGCTCCTCGACGTCCGGCGGCGCGGGCAGGCCGGCGTCGAAGCTCAGCTCGCTCATCACTCCGCCTCCCGCAGGGACATCAGGTAAGCGACCAGCTCCTGAAGCTCGCCCTCGCTCAGCTGGCCGGCGAAGGACGGCATGATGGGCTCGAAGCCGGCGACGACGTCGCGCTTCGGTTGCAGGATGCTGTCCCGGAGATAGGCCTCGTCCGCCTGCACCGTGCGGCCACCCGCCAGGTGGACGATGCGGCCGAAGATGCCGTGCAGGTCCGGCGCATGGATGGGCGAGGCGGAAGCGTGGCAGCCCGAGCAGCCGAGCGACTGGAACAGCACGCCGCCCTGCCGCGCCAGGTCGTCGCCCTGCGGCTGCGCGCGCGTCCAGGCGGCGTAGTCCTCCGGCCGCATCACGGTGACGGCGCCGCCCATCACGGCGTGGTCGGTGCCGCAGAATTCCGCGCAGAACAGGCGATAGGTGCCGAGCCGCGTCGCCTTGAACCATGTCTGGGTCAGCCGCCCCGGCACCACGTCCTGCTTCAGGCGGAAGGCCGGGACGAAGAAGCTGTGGATCACGTCCTGCGAGGTCATGACCAGCCGCACCGGCCGGTCCACCGGCACGTGCAGCGCATTGATCTCCCGCGCACCGGAGGGGTGGCGCGTCTTCCACATCCACTGCTTGGCATCCACATGGATCTCGAGCGCGCCGGGCGGCGGGGTGGTGGCGGAAAGCTGCGTGGCGCCGGCCCACCAGAAGAGGAAGAGCGCGAGGAACAGCGTGGCGGAGGTCCAGCCCAGCTCGACCTCGCGCTTGAGAATTTCGGGCAGGCTGCCGCGCGGTGTCGGGGAGCCGCGGCGGTAGCGGATGGCGAAGACGAGCAGCAGCGTGACGACGAGCAGCATGATGGCGCCGGCGAGGGCGAGCAGCGCCGCGAAGATGAGGTCCACCCGCCCGGCCTGGGCCGAGGCCGCGACCGGCCAGAGCGAGAAGCCGTTCACCTCCGGGACTCCAGCCGGCGCAGCAGCAGCAGGCCGCCGGCGAGCAGCACCAGGGTGAGCGCGGCACAGACCATCAGGACCTCCCGGATCCGCGGCGTGTAGGCGCCCTGCACCGGGTCGTAGCCGTAGCAGAGCAGGCGGATGCGGTCGGTCAGGCCGCCGATCCGGCCCGCCGAGGCCTCGACCAGGGCGAGGCGGAGCGTCGCCGGGTCGGGCCCGAGCTCGCTCAGCACGCGCGCGACGCGCCCGTCCGGCGCGATGATGAAGGTGCCGAGCGGATGGGCGAAACTGTCCGTCGCGCGGTCGAAGCGCGCGGTGTAGCCGAGTGCGGCCTCCGTCTGCTCGACCGCGGCCGCGTCGCCTGTCAGGAAGCTCGCCGCCCGGGCGAGCGGCGTGCGCGGATCGAGCCGTGCGGCGCGCATGGCCGCCGCGTCCCCTGGGCCGTCCCGTGCATCCAGCGGCAGCACCAACAGGCGAAAGGCCTCCCCGGCGGCGAGCCCGGTATGATCGAGCGCGGCGGCGGTGGCGCCGAGCGCGGTGCCGCAGAGGAAAGTGCAGGTGTAGTCGGCGAAGACCAGCACCGCCGGCCGCCCGCCGAGCGCGTCCCCGAGCGTGACCGCCTGCCCCGCCTCGTCGCGGAACACCAGGCCGAGCGGCAGGGCGGCGTGGGGTGGCGGGACAATGCCGGCGGCGCGCAGCTCGCCCGCCGTCAGCGCCGCGGTGGCGGGCGCGGGCAGCAGCGGCACCAGCAGCGGCACCAGCAGAAGCAGCGCGAGCAGGGCGCGCCTCATGGCGCCG
>DASQVL010000148.1:0-2390 GCA_035640795.1 Crenalkalicoccus sp.
GGCGCACTGCGCGCCGCCTCCCAGCTCGTCCAGCTGCAGGACAGCGCGCCGACCAGCGCGATCGGCATCGTCGCCCGCGCGCGCGGCGATATCGAGCGGCTGGGCCGTGCCCTGCAGGCCGCCGGCTACTGGGCGGGCAGCGTCACCATCACCCTGGCCGGCCTGCCGCTGGACACGCCGGACCTGGCCGACCGGCTGGACGCCGCCAGGCCGCCCATCCCCGTGCGCATCGCCGTCGACCGCCGCGATCCCTTCACCATCGGCCAGGTCAGCGTGCAGGCGGGGGATCCGGCACAGCAGGAAGCCGTCGCCGCCGCCACCGCGGAGCCCTTCGGCCTGGCGCCCGGCGACCCCGCCCGCATCCCGCCCATCCTCGATGCCGAGCGCACCCTGGTGGACCGCCTGCTCCGCGCCGGCCATCCGCTGGCCACCGTCGTCTCCCGCCAGGCGGTGGTGGATTACGACCGCCACGCGCTCGACGTGGCCTGGGTGCTGGCGCCCGGACCCGTCGCCCGTTTCGCACCCCCCGAGGTGGTCGGGGAGCGGCAGGTGGATCCCAACTTCCTCCGCCGCTTCACCGGCCAGCTGGCCGGGCAGCCCTACAGCCCGGAGCGGCTGGAGCGGATGCGCAACCGCCTGCTCGGCCTCGGCCCCTTCGGCTCGGTGAGCGCCCAGACGGCGGACCATCTGGACTCCGCAGGCCAGCTGCCGGTGACCTTCACGGTGATCGAGCGGGCGCGGCACGCGGTCGGCGTGACCGCGGCCTACGAGACGAATTACGGGCCCAGCTTCCGGGTCTTCTGGGAGCACCGCAACCTGTTCGGCGGCGCCGAGCGGCTGCGGCTGGATGCCGAGATCGCCCGCCTCGGCAGCACCACCAACAACACGACCGGCGTCACCTCCCGGGTTTTCGCCACCCTCACCGTCCCCGGCCTGTTCGGCCAGGACCTGCGGCTGATCGGCACGGTGGGCGCCCTGGAGGAGCGGCTGTTGGCCTGGGACCGCAATGCCGGCGTCGCCTCCGTCCTGCTGGAGAAGCCGGTCACTCCCCGCCTCACGCTGCGCGCCGGGCCCACCGCGGACGCCGGCACGGTCGGCCCCTCCGGCGGCCCGATGCGCGCCTACCAAGTTCTGGGCTTCGAGACCGGGCTCCGTTGGGACGGCACGGACAACCTGCTCGACCCGGCGCATGGCGCACGCGTGAATACCACCCTCACCCCGTCCTACGAGCTGCGCCAGGGCCAGCCCTTCGCGCCCCTGGTGGTCACCGCCACGACCTATTTCGACGTACTCGGCGACCGCCGCAGCATCCTGGCGCTGCGCGGCCGGGTCGGCTCGCTGCTCGGCGCCAACCGGCTCGACGTGCCGAACCACCTGCGTTTCTACGCGGGCGGCGGCGGCTCCGTGCGCGGCTACGACTACCAGTCCATCGGGCCGCGCAACCCGGCCACCGGCAGGCCGGTGGGCGGTTCTAGTCTGGTGGAGGCCAGCATCGAGTGGCGGCAGCGCCTCTGGGGGAATTTCGGCGCGGTGGTGTTCGCCGATGCGGGCAGCGTCGGCACCGGGACCGCGCCGGGCTTCAACCGGCTGCGGATCGGCGTGGGTGGCGGGCTGCGATACTACACGCCGATCGGGCCGATCCGGGCGGACCTGGCATTCCCGCTGGAGAAGCAGCAGGGCTCCTCAGGCTACGGCATCTATGTCGGCATCGGGCAGGCGTTTTGAGCGCGATGAGGGACATGCGGGCGGCTCGGGGTGGCCCTTGGGGGAGGAAGCGAACGTCCTCCCCCAAGACGCCCTCCATCCTCTTTCCGGTCCACTTCGTGTGGCGCTGCCTGAAGCGCTCGCGTCCCCTGCACCGGCGCCTGGCCGTGCCGCTGCTGCTCTGCGCCTCCCTGCTGCTCGGCGCCGCGGCGGCGGAGGCGGAGCGCGGCTCGCTCCTCGAACGCCTGCTGGAATCCCAGGTGCCTGGACTGAAGGTGGAGGGCCTCGCCGGCGTCTGGCGCGCCCACCCGAGAGCGACGCGGATCACCCTCTCGGACGCCAAGGGCGTCTGGCTGACGCTCGAGAAGGTGGATCTCGAGATCGCCCTCTCCGCCCTGCTGCGCGGCACGCTCCGCCTGCAGGCGGTGGAGGCGGAGCTGGCCGAGGTGGCGCGGCCGCCCGTCGCCTCCAGCACCGCGGCGCCGGCGGCGCAGCCGGAAGGCAGCCTGATCCCCTCCCTGCCCGCCCTGCCGGTGGATGTGGACCTCGACCGGCTGGTCGTGCAGCGGCTGCAGCTCGATCCGGCCGTGCTCGGCCAGGCGGCCGCCTTCCGCCTCACCGGCTCGGCCACCCTGCACGCGGACAGCCAGAAGGCGGCGCTCCACCTGGCGCGGCTCGATGCCGGG
>DASQVL010000149.1:0-10798 GCA_035640795.1 Crenalkalicoccus sp.
GCGCGGGCGGCGATGGAGAGCGGCGCGGCGCGCCGGCCGATCGCCGATTTCGCCGCCTACCGGCATGGGCTGGAGCGCTTCGTCTTCCGCTCCGGCTACCTGATGCGGCCGATTTTCGACGCGGCGCGCCAGGCCGGCCGCCGCGTCGTCTATGCCGAGGGCGAGGATGAGCGGACGCTGCGCGCCGTGCAGACCGTGCTGGACGAGGGCATCGCCGAGCCGGTGCTGATCGGGCGGCGGGAGGTGGTGGAGCGCCAGGTCCGCGCCATGGGCCTGCGCATGGACCTCGACCAATCGGTACGCGTGCTGGACCCGGCGCGGGACGAGCAGACCTTCGCGCCACTGCTCGAGCTCTACCGCAACCGCGTGGCGCGGCGCGGCATCCCGCCCGCCGAGGCGGCGCGGCGCCTGGTGCAGCGCCCGACCGTGGCGGCCGCCGCGCTGCTGGAGGCGGGGCTGGTGGATGCCGCGCTGGTCGGCGGCACCGGCGACTGGATGGACCACTGGCACGACGCCTACGCCGTGGTCGGCAAGCGGGCGGAGGTGAGCCGCGTCTACGCGCTCTCCGCCGTCATCATCCCGACCGGGACGCTGTTCTTCGCGGACACCCACCTGCTGGTCGAGCCTTCGGCCGAGCAGATCGTGGAGATGACGCTGCTGGCGGCCGAGCAGGTGCGCGGCTTCGGGCTGACGCCCAGGGTGGCGCTGGTCTCGCATTCCGACTTCGGCGCGTCCAACGCGCCTTCGGCCCGGCGCATGCGCCGGGCGGTCGGGCTGCTGCACGAGCGCGACCCGGCGCTGGAGGTGGATGGGGAGATGCACGCGGATTCGGCGCTGATCCCCGCGGTGCGCGCCCGCCTCATGCCGCACTCCACGCTGACGGAGACGGCGAACCTGCTGGTCTTCCCGAGCCTGGACGCGGCGAACATCGCCTTCAACCTGGTGCGGGCGGCGACCGACGGGCTGCAGGTGGGGCCGATGCTGCTGGGGATGCGGCGGCCGTTGCACGTGCTGGTGCCGAGCGTCACGGCGCGGGGGATCGTCAACCTGACGGCACTGGCGGCGCAGCAGGCGGCGCGGGGGTAGCGGGCCCGGCTTGGATCCCGTCCTGGATCGTGGCCGGGGCGGGCCCGGGCTGCGCTGAAAAGGAAAAAAAAAGGATGGAGGGGGTCTTGGGGGAGGAAGTTCCCTTCCTCCCCGAAGGGCCACCTACGCCCGCCCCCCCGCCGCCAGGATCCCGCCCAGGCTCGCCGGGTCGCGCGCCCACCACCGCCCCGCATCCACCCAGGTGACGAAATCCAGCACCGCCCGGTTGAAGGCGTCCGGCTCCTCCAGGTTCATCGCGTGGCCGCAGCGCGGCAGCACCAGCAGCGCGCTGGTGGCGATGCTGCGCTTCAGGAACAGGCCCGGCTCCAGCGTCGGGTCGTCCTCGTCGCCGCAGACGATCAGCGTCGGCACCGTCATCGCCCGGAACCCGGCCTCCAGGTCGAACAGGCTCGGCCGTTCCCGCTGCACGCCCCGCATGGTCAGCGCCGAGCCCTGGGTGTCGTGCTCAGCGAGCTGGGCCAGGAACTCCGCGTGGCCGCGCGGGTCCTTCTCGGCGTGCACCAGGCGGGTCGGGCCGCGGCCGTAGCTGCCGGCGACCTTCGCCATGCCCTCTGCGGCGATGCGGTCGGCGGTCGCGTCCACCTCCGCCCGGAACTGGGCGCGGGCGCCGGGGGCGGCGCCGTACCCGACGCCGGCGGCGGTGAGGCTGCGCGCCAGCTTCGGATAGCGCAGCCCGAGATGCAGCGTGGCGAAGGCGCCCATGGAGAGCCCCACCACATGCGCCGGCGCCAGCCCGAGCGACTGGATCACCTCGGCGATGTCGTCCGTCGCGCGGTCCTGGGAGTAGGCCTTGGGATCGGCCGGCACCTCGCTCGGCGGGTAGCCGCGGGCATTGAAGGCGATGCAGCGGTAGCGGCGGCTGAAGAAGCGGATCTGCGGCTCCCAGCTGCGGATGTCGCCGGCGAACTCATGGACGAAGAGGAGCGGCGTGCCGCTGCCCGTCTCCTCGTAGTGCAGCGACGCGCCGTCGCTGGTGCGGATGCTCGGCATGGCGGACTCCTTCTCCGGCCGCCACGCTATCCGCGCGCCGGTTGCGGCAGAAGGGCCCTGGAAACCGGACCCCTTTAGTCCTATTTCCTCGGCATCGCGGAGATGGATCGTGTTCAGGCTCTCCAGGCTGGCGGATTATGGCGTGGTCGTGCTGACCCGCCTGGCGCGGGAAGGCGCCGGGCCGGGGGCCGGCCCGCGCACCGCGGCGGAGCTGGCGCTGGCCACCGGCCTCGCCGAGCCCACCGTCGCCAAGGTGCTGAAGATCCTGGCCCAGGCCGGGCTGGTGGAGGGGCTGCGCGGCGCCCGCGGCGGCTACCGCCTGGTGCGGCCGCTGGAAGGCCTGCCGCTCTCCGAGGTGATCGTCGCCTTCGACGGGCCGATCGCGCTGACCGCCTGCGTGGATGGCGGCGCCGGCCAGTGCGAGACCGAAGCGGTCTGCCCCGTCCGCGGCCGCTGGGACCCGGTGAACCGCGCCATCCGCGATGCGCTCTCCGGCATCACCATTGCCGACCTTGCCCCCAGGGCGCCGCGGCACATCTGCGCGCCTGCCCCCCACGCCCTTGCCGAGTAGGAAGAAGATGCCCGCCGTTGCCGAAACCCTGAATACCGTCCAGTCCGTCACCGAAAGTGGCTACAAGTGGGGCTTCGAGACGGATATCGAGATGGAGTTCGCCCCGAAGGGGCTGAACGAGGACATCGTCCGTTTCATCTCCCGCCGGAAGAACGAGCCGGAATGGCTGCTCGAGTGGCGGCTGAAGGCCTTCGCGCTGTGGCGGAAGATGGAGGAGCCGCGCTGGGCGGCGGTGCGCTATCCCCCCATCGACTACCAGGACGCGCACTACTTTGCCGCGCCGAAGCAGGCGCCGAAGTCGCTCGAGGAGGTGGATCCCGAGCTGCTGAAGACCTACGAGAAGCTCGGCATTCCGCTGAAGGAGCAGGCTTGGCTGGCCGGCGTCGCGCCGAACCCCGATGGCGGCCAGATGCCGGTCGCCGTGGACGCGGTGTTCGACAGCGTGAGCGTGGCGACCACCTTCCGTGACCGGCTGGCGAAGGAAGGCATCATCTTCTGCTCGATCAGCGAGGCGGTGCAGGAGCACCCGGAGCTGGTGCGGCAGTATCTGGGCAGCGTGGTGCCGCAGGGCGACAACTTCTTCGCCGCGCTGAACAGCGCCGTCTTCACCGATGGCAGCTTCGTCTACGTCCCGAAGGGCGTGCGCTGCCCGATGGAGCTCAGCACCTATTTCCGCATCAATGCGAAGAGCACCGGGCAGTTCGAGCGCACGCTGATCATCGCCGATGAGGGGGCGAAGGTCAGCTACCTCGAGGGCTGCACGGCGCCGATGCGCGACGAGAACCAGCTGCACGCCGCGGTGGTGGAGCTGGTCGCGCTGGATGATGCGAGCATCAAGTACTCCACCGTGCAGAACTGGTATCCGGGCGATGCCGAGGGCCGCGGCGGCATCTACAACTTCGTCACCAAGCGTGCGCATTGCCGCGGCGCGCGCAGCAAGGTGAGCTGGACCCAGGTGGAGACGGGCAGCGCCATCACCTGGAAGTACCCGTCCTGCGTTCTGCTGGGCGATGACAGCGTGGGCGAGTTCTACTCCGTCGCCATCACCAACAACCACCAGCAGGCCGACACGGGCACGAAGATGATCCATGTCGGCAAGCGGACCAGCTCCACCATCGTCTCCAAGGGCATCTCCGCGGGCCAGGGGCAGAATACCTATCGCGGCCTGGTGCGCGTGGCGCCGACGGCGGGCGGCGCGCGCAACTTCACGCAGTGCGACAGCCTGCTGATCGGCGACCGCTGCGGCGCGCATACCGTGCCCTACATCGAGAATCGCTGCCTGACCGCCAGGGTGGAGCACGAGGCGACGACCAGCCGCATCGCCGAGGACCAGCTCTTCTACTGCCGCCAGCGCGGCCTCTCCGAGGAGGAGGCGGTCGGGCTGATCGTCAACGGCTTCTGCCGCGAGGTGCTGAAGGAATTGCCGATGGAGTTCGCGGTGGAGGCGCAGAAGCTGCTGCAGATCAGCCTGGAAGGGTCGGTGGGCTAGCCATGCTGAAGATCGAGGGCCTGACCGCCGAGGTCGAGGGCAAGCCCATCCTGCAGGGCGTGGACCTGGAGGTCCCGACCGGCGAGGTGCACGCCATCATGGGGCCGAACGGCTCCGGCAAGTCCACCCTCTCCTACGTGCTCTCCGGGCGCGAGGGCTATGGGGTGACGGGCGGCCGCGTGACCTTCGACGGCCAGGACCTGCTGGCCATGGAGCCGGAGGAGCGCGCCGCCGCGGGCGTCTTCCTCGCCTTCCAGTACCCGGTCGAGCTGCCCGGCGTCGGCAGCGCCAACTTCCTGCGCACCGCGCTGAACGCCGTGCGCCGCACGCGCGGCGAGCCGGAGCTCGACGCCATGCAGTTCCTGAAGCTGGCGCGGGAGCGCATGCGCGCGCTCTCGATGCCGGAGGACATGCTGAAGCGGAACGTGAATGTCGGCTTCTCGGGCGGCGAGAAGAAGCGCAACGAGATCCTGCAGATGGCGATGCTGCGCCCGAAGCTCGCCATCCTGGACGAGACGGACAGCGGCCTCGACATCGACGCGCTGCGCATCGTGGGGGACGGGGTGAACGCGCAGCGCGGGCCCGGCTTCTCCGCGCTGGTCATCACCCACTACCAGCGCCTGCTGAACTACGTGGTGCCGGACCGCGTGCACGTGCTGGTGCGCGGGAGGATCGTCCGCTCCGGCGGGCCGGAGCTCGCGGAGGAGCTGGAGCGCGCGGGCTATGCCGCGCTGGATGCCGCGTGACGGCCATGCGGCAGGCGGGTGCTGCGGGCTTCCTCGCCCGCTATGAGGGGCTGACCGGCCGGCTGCCGGGCCATGCGCTGCCCTGGCTCGCCGCGCTGCGCGAGGCGGCGGCGGCGGCGTTCCGCGCCCAGGGCCTGCCGACGCGGCGCGTCGAGGCCTGGAAGTACACCGACCTCCGCCCGGTGACCGAGGCCGCCTTCGACGAGCCGCTGACCATGCTGGACGACACGGTGGCGCTGCCGCCCGCGCATGGCGCGGCGCGCGCCGTGCTGGTGGATGGCCGCATGCGGACCGAGCTTTCGGCGCTGGGCGGCATCGGCTACCCGGTCGCGGATCTCGCCGAGAACCTGCACATGCTGGAGGGGCGGATCGGCACCCTGGCGCGGCCGGAGGAGCTGCCGCTGGTGGCCCTCAACACCATGCTGTTCGAGGACGGGGTGGTGGTGACCGTGCCGGCAGGTGTGCAGGGCGGCGTGCTCGACCTCGTCTCCATCGCCAGCGCCAGCGAGCGGCCGGCCGCCTTCCACCCGCGCCACCTGATCCGGCTGGAGGAGGGCGCCTCGCTCACCCTGATCGAGACGGCGGTGGGCGGCGCGGCGCGCTACCTGCACAACCCGGTCTTCGAGATCGCGCTCGCCCCCGGCGCGCGGCTTGTCCATGCGCGGCTGCAGCAGGAGGGGGCGGAGGGCTTCCAGCTCTCGACCGTCCAGGCCGAGGTCGCGGCCGGCGCCACCTATGACAACTTCACCCTGAACGCCGGCGCGCGACTGGTGCGGAACGAGATCCATGTGGTGCTGACGGGGCCGCAGGCCGCCTGCCACATGAATGGCGCGCAGCTGCTGGCCGGCCGCCAGCACGCGGACACGACGACCTTCCTGGAGCACGCGGCGCCCGGCTGCGTGAGCCGGCAGACCTACAAGACGGTGCTGGCCGGCCGCTCCCGCGGCGTCTTCCAGGGGCGCATCCTGGTGCGCCAGGCGGCGCAGAAGACCGATGGCTACCAGATGAACCAGGCGCTGCTGCTCTCGCCCGAGGCGGAGATGGACAGCAAGCCGCAGCTCGAGATCTACGCCGACGACGTGAAGTGCAGCCACGGCGCGACGGTGGGGGAGCTCGACAAGGACCAGCTCTTCTACCTGCGCGCCCGCGGCATCCCGGAAGCCGAGGCGCGGTCCATGCTGGTGGAGGCCTTCCTGACCGAGGCGGTGGAAGGCGTGACGGACGAGGTGGCGCGCGGCGCGCTGCAGCAGGCGGTTGCCGGCTGGTGGCAGCGCACGGCGACCCCTGAGGAGACGAGGGCGTGATGGACGGTACGGTGGCAGCGCCGAGGCTCGACGTCGCGGGCCTGCGACAGGATTTCCCGATCCTGTCGCAGGCGATCCGCGGCAAGCCGCTCGTCTTCCTCGACAGCGGTGCCAGCGCGCAGAAGCCGCGCCAGGTGATCGAGGCGATGGTGCGCTGCATGGAGGAGCGCTACGCCAATGTCCACCGCGGCGCCTATTTCCTGAGCGAGGCGGCGACCGAGGCCTACGAGGCCGCGCGCGCCGCCGTGGCGCGCTTCCTGGGGGCGGCCGATGCGCGCGAGGTGGTGTTCACGCGGAACAGCACGGAGGCGATCAACCTGATCGCGCATAGCTGGGGCCGGCACGTGCTGCGGCCGGGCCAGGCGGTGCTGACCAGCGAGATGGAGCACCACGCCAACCTGGTGCCCTGGCAGATGCTGCGCGACGACGGACGCGGCATCGAGCTCCGCATCTGCCGCGTGACCGATGCGGGGGAGCTCGACCTCGAGGACCTCGCCGCCAAGCTTGCCGATGGCAAGGTGGGGCTGGTGGCGCTGACCCACATGTCGAACGTCCTCGGCACCGTCACGCCGGCCGAGCGCATCGCGCGCATGGCGCATGAGGCGGGTGCCAGGGTGCTGTTCGACGGCAGCCAGGCCGCGGTGCACCGGCGGGTGGACGTGCAGGCGATCGGCGCCGATTTCTACGTCTTCACCGGCCACAAGCTGTACGGGCCGACCGGCATCGGCGTGCTCTGGGCGCGCATGGAGCACCTGGAGCGCATGCCGCCCTTCCTGGGCGGCGGCGAGATGATCTCCATGGTCACGCTGGAGCGCAGCGAATGGGCGCCGCCGCCGGCGAAGTTCGAGGCGGGGACGCCGCCCATCGTCGAGTCGGTCGGGCTGCACGCCGCGGTGGACTACGTGACCGCACTCGGCTGGCCGGCGATCGAGGCGCATGAGCGCGGGCTGGTAGACCACGCGATGCGGCGGCTTTCGGACATCGAGGGGCTGACCGTGCTCGGCCGCGCGCAGGACCGTGGCGGGGTGTTCAGCCTGGCGCTCGACAACGCGCATCCGCACGACCTCTCGACGCTGCTCGACCGCGCCGGCATCGCGGTGCGCGCGGGGCGGCACTGCGCGGAGCCGCTGCATGCGCGCTTCGGCTTCGAGGGCGGGACCTGCCGGGCGAGCTTCGGCCTCTACACGACGGAGGGGGAGATCGACTATCTCGCGGAGGCGCTGACGAGCGCGCGGGAGTTCTTCAGATGACGTCCGATCACCGGAGCGCCCGGCGCGGAGGCGTGAATCGGCCGTCAGGAGCAAGCTGATGTTTGACGACCTGCGCGACCTTTACCAGGAGGTCATCCTCGACCACGGCCGCAAGCCGCGGAATTTCCGCCGGCTGGAAGATGCCGACCGCAGCGCGCGCGGCGACAACCCGATGTGCGGCGACCGCATGGAGCTCTGGCTGAAGCTTTCGCCGGAGGGCCGGATCGCCGATGCCGCCTTCCAGGGGCGCGGCTGTGCCATTTCCATGGCCAGCGCCTCCCTGATGACGGAGACGGTGAAGGGCAAGTCGCCGGAGGCGGCGCGGGAGCTCGGCGAGCAGTTCCGCACGCTCGCCATGACCGGCACCTGCCCGGAGTGCGGCGCTGATCTCGCCGAGGAGATGGAGCGGCTCAGCCCGCTCTCCGGCGTGCATGAATTCCCGAGCCGGGTGAAGTGCGCGACGCTCGCCTGGCATACGCTGAACGCCGCGCTTTCGGGCGCGAAGGAGGCGACAAGTGAGTGAGGAGAGCGCGACCGCCGCGACCCACGGCGCCTGGACGCCGGAGGGCGAGATCCCGCCCGCGCCCGCGAAGCCGAGCGAGGACGCCATCATCAACGTGCTGAAGACGGTGTTCGACCCGGAGATCCCGGTGGACATCTACGAAATGGGGCTGATCTACGCCGTCGAGATCGCCGATGACGGCCATGTCCGCGTGGAGATGACCTTGACCACGCCCTCCTGCCCCTCGGCGCAGGAGCTGCCGGGGATGGTGGAGGAGGCGGTGCGCCTGGTCCCCGGCGTGACCGATGTGGAGGTGGAGGTGGTGTGGGACCCGCCCTGGGACCCGAGCCGTATGAGCGAGGATGCGCGCCTCGCCCTCAACATGTACTGATGAGAGACCGACGGATGAGCACGACGACCGCGACCCCCGCGCGCCCGAAGCGCGCCCTGCCGCCCCTGATGCAGCTGACCGACTCCGCGGCGGAGCGCCTGCGCGACCTCTATGCCGCCGGGCAGGAAGGCAAGCTGCTGCGCATCGGCGTGAAGACCAAGGGCTGCTCCGGCCTGTCCTACGACCTCGGCTGGGTGGACGCGGCGGCGCCGACGGATGAGCGCGTGACCGACAAGGGCGTGACCATCCTGGTGGACCGCAAGGCGAGCCTGTTCCTGATCGGCACGGTGATGGACTACGAGGTGAAGGCGATGTCGGCCGGCTTCACCTTCACCAACCCGAACGAGAAGGGGCGGTGCGGGTGCGGGGAGAGCTTCCACGTGTGAGGCTGGGGCGCGGCCCGCTCCCGAACTTGGCCGGGACAGCTCTGGCTGGGAGTCTTCCCGGCGGACCGGGCAAGCGCCCTGGAAAAAGGATGAGAAAAAGGATGGTGGGGGTCTTGGGGGGTCGCCGAAGGCGACGTGAGCTTCCTCCCCCAAGGGCAACCTACACCGCGCTCGACCAATCCGCCGGCACATAGCGGAACGCATCCCCCTCCCGCACCACCGTCCCGTTCGACGGGAAGGGGAAGTGGTGCCCGATCACCCGAGCGCCCTCATCCGCTGCGCGGCCGAACAGCCGTCGGCGCGTCTCCGCCGCCATCGGCCCATCCACGTCGAAGACGAAGTGCCAGTCCGGATGCGCCAGGAAGATCTCCGGCCGGTTGGCGCAATCCCCCATGATGAAGAGCTGATCCTTCCCATCCGCCAGGTGGTAGGCCATGTGCCCCGGCGTATGGCCGTAGGCCGCGACGGCGCGGAGGCCCGGCGCGATCTCCTCGCCATCCTTCAGCCTCTGCACCCGCCCGGCATAAGGGGCGAAGCGGCGCCCGGCATTGGCGAAGTTGCCGCGCTGCGCCTCCGGCGTGCGGGTCACATTGCCCTGGTCCATCCACCAGGCCCACTCCGCCTCCGGCACCAGGATGGGCGCCTTGGCGAAGACCGCCGTCCCTTCCTTCGTCGTCAGACCGCTGATGTGGTCGCCATGGAAATGGGTGATCACCACGCGGTCGATGTCCGCCAGGGTGTAGCCGGAGGCTTCCAGGTTGCGCGGCAGGAATCCGGCGCTCGGCACCAGCTGGCCGCCGGTGCCGGTATCGAACAGGATGGTCTCCGTCCCCGTCTCCACCACCGTCGGCGCAAACGGGCTGACCAGGTTCTTCAGCGGCAGGTGGGCCTGGCGGAAGGCCTGCTCCACCTGCTCGGGCGGCACGTTCACCACGAAGCCCCTGATCGGGTCCGCGCGTACCCCCTGGCCGTCCGAAACCACGGTGATGGTGAAGCGGCCCAGGGTGAAGCGGTAGAAGCCGGGCGCCTGGGCGTGGGCGCGCTCATTGTCGTGGTGCGCGGCGGCGGGCAACGCGGGCAGCAGCGGCAGCGCCGCCCCGGCCCCGAGCAGCGCGCGACGGGCGATCGGCATGGCGCTCTCCCCGGTCAGATGCCAGCGGACCAGTCGGCCGGGACGAAGCGGTAGCCGGCCCCCTCCTTCGCCATCCAGCCGGTGGCGGGGAAGGGGAAGTGGAAGCCGGTGACGCGCATGCGGTCCGCCGCGACCTGGTCGTAGATCCTGCGCCGCGCCGTCTCCGCCGCCTCCACGTCGAAGTCGTAGATGATGTGGAAGTCCGGCCGGCGGGCCAGCAGCTCCGGCCGGTTCGTCGCATCCGCCACGAACATCATCTGGTCGTTGCCATCGGCGATGATGAAGCAGGTATGGCCCGGCGTGTGGCCATAGGCGGGCACCGAGCGGATGCCGGGCGCGGCCTCCGCCCCGGCGGCGAGCTGGCGGACGCGGCCCTGATAGGGGGCGAAGCGCTTCGCCGTGTTGGCGAAGGTGCCGCGCTGGCCCTCCGGGCTCCGCGTCACATTGCCCTCATCGGTCCACCAGGCCCATTCGGTTGCCGGCACCACCAGCTCGGCATTCGGGAAGGCCATGCCGCTCTCGGCGGTGACCAGGCCGCCGATGTGGTCGCCATGGAAATGGCTCAGCACCACCAGCGCGACCTTGGCGGGGTCCAGGCCGGCCGCGCGGAAATTCTCGTCGAAGCGGCCGATCGGGGCGCCGGCCGCCTGCGGCCCGTTGCCCGTATCGAAGACGATCAGCTGCCGGCCGGTGTCCACCACGGTAATGGTGAAGGGGATGCGGAGGCCGTCGGTCGGCAGGTAGACGGCCGTCAGCTCCTTCTGCACCTCCTCCAGCGGCGCGTTGCGCACGAAGCCCTGCAGCGGCACCACGCGCGATCCGTCATGCACCGTCGTCACCACATAGCTGCCGAGCTTGAAGCGGTAGAAGCCCGGCGCCTGGGTGGCGGGCGTCGCGGCGGCGGGCAACGCGGGCAGCAGCGGCAGCGCC
>DASQVL010000150.1:0-3116 GCA_035640795.1 Crenalkalicoccus sp.
TTCGCGGGCAGGACACTAGCGGCAGGCGGTGACCATGATCTCCACCAGGTGCCGCGGATCGGCCATATTGGCCTGCACGCAGGCGCGGGCCGGCCGCCCCTCCTCGCCCAGCCACTCCACCCAGACCTTGTTCATGGCATCCCGGTCCCGGATGTCCTTCAGCCAGATCTGCGCGGTCAGCAGCCGGGACTTGTCCGTGCCGTTCGCCTCGAGCGCCGCGTCGATCTTCGCCACCACCTGCCGCGTCTGCCCGGTGATGTCCTCGGCGAGGGTGTCGGCGGTGATGCCGGCCAGGAAGACGAAGTTGTGGTACTCGACCGAGGTGGAGAGGATGGCATTGCTACCCTGTCGGGTGATCTTGGACATCCGGCGGCCCCTTCCGTTGTGGGATGCGGCGCCCTGATAGCAGGCGCCGCCGGAGCCGGGAAACGCAGCCCTCGGCCCGTCGCGGGCCCGGCTCAGCCTTCCTCGATCGCGTCCACCCGGTCCGGGTAGAAGGCGAGGTGGCCGGCGATCTGCCTGACGGCCGGGTAGGGCTGCTCATAGGTCCAGACCGCGTTCTCGGCCCGCCTGCCGCCCGCCTCCACGCTGAAATACCCGGCGTCGCCCTTGTAGGGGCAGTGCGTCGCGTGCTGCGTGCGGTGGAAGGCCGCCATGCGCGCATCCTCGCGTGGGATGTACTGCACGGGGGCGTAGCTCGCCTCCTTGAGCGTCAGGGCCCGGGTGGTCTCGGCGATCACCTCGCCGCCGAGCAGGACGCGCACGCGCTTCGGGTTCGGCGTGATGGTGATGGGGTGGTCGGGGCCGGGGATCTTCACGGGCGCTCCTCCTGCTGGGTGCGCGGCATGTGGGCGGCGGCGTGCCGGGCGGGAAGGTGCCCCGCCGATTGGCGGAGGGTGCCCATGCCGGCGGCAACCGCCGCATGACGGGCGCCGGCAGCAGGCCGGCCCGGGCTGGCGTCGAAAATCCGCCATGCCATGCTGCGCGCCGGGAGAGGGAGAGGCACCCATGGTGAGGCGCATGCTGTGCGGCGCGTTGCTCGCCGCCATCGCGGGGTTCGGCCCGGCGCGGGCGCAGATGCCGGCGAGCCTGCCGCCGGGGCCCAAGGTCAGCATCGTCGCGGTGACCCAGCCGGTGCCGACCCAGCCGCAATTCACCCGCGTCGACATCCCCTATCTGCGCGACATGATGGCCGAGCGCACCGGCGGGCGCATCACCGCGACGGTCAGCAGTCACGCCGAGCGCAACCTGACCGGGACGGAGCTGGTCCGCCTGGTCCGCTCCGGCCAGGCCGATATCGGCGCCAGCACCCTCACCACCCTCTCGGGCGACGTGCCGATCCTGGACGGGGTGGACCTCGCCGGCCTGGCGCCGGGGATCGGGACGGCACGGAAGATCGCCGACGCCATGCTGCCCGTGGTGAACCGCGACCTCGAGCGCTTCGGCGCGCGCCTCGTCCTGATCTATCCCTTCCCGGCCCAGGTCATGTGGTGCCGGCAGCCCTTCACGAGCCTCGCCGACCTGCGCGGGCGGAAGATCCGCACCTTCGGCAACTCGCTGGTGGACATGATGACGGCGCTCGGCGCCCAGCCGGTCTCCATCGGCTTCCCGGAGGTCTATTCGGCGCTTGAGCGCGGGGTGGTGGACTGCGCCATCACCGGCACCGGCTCCGGCGTCTCCGCCCGCTGGCCGGAGGTGACGAGCCACATCTCCGACCTGCCGATCTCCTGGGCACTGGCCGGCTACATGGTGAACCTCGCCTGGTGGAACCGGCTGGATCCGCAGGTGCGCGGCTTCCTGGAAGGCACTTTCGCCGAGATGAACGACAAGCTCTGGGCGCTCGGCGACGCGGCGACGCGCGACGGCATTGACTGCGCCATCGGCCGCGCCGAGCAGTGCCGCATCCACACCCTGGCGACGCGCCCGATCCAGGAGGTGACGGCGACCGAGGCCGACCGCGCTACCCTCAAGCGCATCCTGAACGAGACGGTGCTGCCCGGCTTCGTGAAACGCTGCGGCGAGCGCTGCGGGACGATCTTCAACGAGACCGTCGCGCCGCTCGCCGGCGTGCGCTACGGCGGCTGAGTGGAGCGGGCGCTCCGCGCGGCGCGGGCCCTGCGCGCGGCGTTGGCCGCGCTGGCGGCGGTGATGGGGCATGTCGCGGGCTGGACCTATGTGCTCTGCGCCCTCTTCATCACCGCGGACGTCCTTGGGCGCAGCCTGTTCGGCGTCTCCTCGGCTGCCACGGTCGAGGTCACGGGCTACATGCTGGCGGCCGGCATCGCCTGGGGGTTGGCGCATACCCTGGCGCGGCGCGCGCATATCCGGGTGGATGTCTGGGTGAACCGGCTGCCGCTGCGGCTGCGCGCGGTGCTGCACCTGCTCTCCCTGCTGCTGCTCGGCGGCTTCGCGGCGTTCTGCGCCTGGGCGGCGCTTGGCCTGGTGCAGGAGAGCCTGCTGTTCGACGCGCATGACAACAGCGCGCTGCGCATCCCGCTGGTGATCCCGCAGGGCATCTGGACCTTCGGCATCCTCGCCTTCTGCGCCATGATCGCGGTGCTGACGCTGGAGGGCGCGCTGGCGCTGCTGCTCGGCCGGCCGGCGGAGCTCGACCGGCTGCTCGGCGCGCGCAGCCTCGCCGACGAAACGGAGGAGGCGCTGGAGGCGGTGCGCATGGCGCGCGAGGCGCCGCCGTGATCGCCGTCCTCTTCCTGCTGGTGCTGCTGGCCGCCGCCATCCTGGCCGCGGCAACCACGGGCACGGCGGTGCCGGTCGCGGAGATCCTCGGCCTCGCCGCCGTCTTCGTCGTCTTCTTCGGCGCCGGGGTCTACATCGCGGCCGTCCTCGGCCTGCTTGGCATGCTCACGGGCCTGGTCTTCTCCGACCGGCCCTGGTGGGGCTTCGCGGGGCAGACCTTGTGGGCACCCTCCTCCAACTTCGTGCTCGTCGCCGTGCCGCTTTTCCTGCTGATGGGGGAGATCCTGCTGCGCGCCGGCCTGTCCGACCGCCTCTACCGCGCGCTGAACGTCTGGCTGGAGCGGCTGCCGGGCGGGCTGTTGCACACCAACATCGTCGCCTGCGCCGTCTTCTCGGCGATCTCCGGCAGCTCGGTCGCC
>DASQVL010000151.1:0-16069 GCA_035640795.1 Crenalkalicoccus sp.
GTCTACTTCCTGCAACTGCAGGACATGACGCGGCTGGACGCCGTGAATTTCATCAGCCACGGCATCGCCAAGGCGCCCGGCCGCGGCCAGAGCCGTCCCGTCCAGGGCACGCCCTCCGCCGCCGAGGAGCAGGACAAGGAGGAGAAGCCCTCCCGCGGAGGGCGCGGGCAGGACGCGCTCTCCAACTACTGCGTCAACCTGAACAAGAAGGCGCAGCAGGGCCGGATCGATCCGCTGATCGGGCGCGAGAGCGAGATCGAGCGGACCATCCAGATCCTCTGCCGCCGCACCAAGAACAATCCGCTCTATGTGGGCGACCCGGGCGTCGGCAAGACGGCCATCGCCGAGGGCCTGGCCAAGCGCATCGTCGAGGGCGACGTGCCCGAGGTGCTGGGGAAGAGCACAATCTATGCCCTCGATATGGGCAGCCTGCTCGCCGGCACGCGCTATCGCGGCGATTTCGAGGAGCGGCTGAAGGCGGTGGTGGCCGAGCTGGAGAACCAGCCGGGCAGCATTCTCTTCATCGACGAGATCCACACCGTCATCGGCGCGGGCGCCACCTCGGGCGGCGCCATGGACGCCTCCAACCTGCTGAAGCCGGCGCTGGCCCAGGGCACGCTGCGCTGCATCGGCTCGACCACCTACAAGGAGTACCGCAACTACTTCGAGAAGGACCGCGCCCTGGTCCGCCGCTTCCAGAAGATCGACGTGAACGAGCCGACGCTCGAGGACGCGGTGAAGATCCTCCAGGGCCTCAAGACCAACTACGAGAAGCACCACAAGGTGCGCTACACACCGGAGGCGATCCGCGCGGCGGTGGAGCTCTCCGCCAAGTACATCCATGACCGCAAGCTGCCCGACAAGGCGATCGACGTGATCGACGAGGTCGGCGCGTCCCGCATGCTGCTGCCGGAGAACAAGCGGCGGAAGACGGTGACGCTGAAGGACGTGGAGGACATCGTCGCCAAGATCGCGCGCATCCCGCCGAAGAGCGTCTCCACCGACGACAAGGAGACGCTGCGGAACCTGGAGCGCGACCTGAAGGCGATGGTGTTCGGGCAGGACAAGGCGATCGACGCGCTGTCCTCGGCCATCAAGCTCTCCCGCGCCGGGCTGCGCGACCCCGAGAAGCCGATCGGCAACTACCTGTTCTCCGGCCCCACGGGCGTCGGCAAGACCGAGGTGGCGAAGCAGCTGGCGAAGACGCTCGGCATCGAGCTGATTCGCTTCGACATGTCGGAATACATGGAGCGGCACAGCGTGAGCCGACTGATCGGCGCGCCGCCCGGCTATGTCGGCTTCGACCAGGGCGGGCTGCTGACCGACGCGATCGACCAGCACCCGCACGCCGTGCTGCTGCTCGATGAGATCGAGAAGGCGCACCAGGACCTGTTCAACATCCTGCTGCAGGTGATGGACCACGGGAAGCTGACCGACCACAACGGCAAGACGGTGGATTTCCGCAACGTCATCCTGATCATGACGACGAATGCCGGCGCGGCCGACATGGCGAAGCCCGCCATCGGCTTCGGCAGCAGCGTCCGCGTCGGCGAGGACGAGGACGCGATCAAGCGCATGTTCACGCCGGAATTCCGCAACCGGCTGGACGCGGTGGTGCCCTTCGCCGCGCTGACGCCGGAGATCGTGGGCCGCGTGGTCGAGAAGTTCGTCATGCAGCTGGAGGCGCAGCTCGCCGACCGCAACGTGACGATCGAGCTCAGCTCCGCGGCCAAGGAGTGGCTGGCCGAGCGCGGCTACGATCCGCTCTACGGGGCGCGGCCGCTGGCCCGCGTCATCCAGGAGTTCGTGAAGAAGCCGTTGGCCGAGGAGCTGCTCTTCGGCAGGCTCGCCAAGGGCGGCGCGGTGAAGGTCGGGCTGAAGGACGGCGCGATGGTCTTCGACTATGTGGAGGCCGCGCCCCCCGCCCTGCCGAAGCCCGAGGAGGGCGGTCCCGGCGACGGCGAGGGCGATGCCGAGCGCGAGCCGGAGGCGGTGGAGTAGCCCTGCCGTCCCGCGCAGCGCAGGATCAGGGCGCCGGCCATAGCGGCCGGCGCCCTTTGCATGTGCAGCGGGAGCACGGCAACGGGGAAGCAGCGCGATGCGAAGACGCGCGAGCTGGTCGCGCTGGCGGTCGCGATGCCGACGGCAAATGGCAGCCGCGGCGGAGCTGCCCGGCTGCGCAGCCTGGGGACAGCGCCTGGCCTACTCCACCCGGGCGCCCGAGATACGCACCGCCTCCTGCCACATCGGCCGCTCGCGGCGGCCGCGCTCGGCGAGCTCCTCCGGCGTCGACCAGGCGATCGTCGCACCGACATCCAGGAACCGGCGCTGCATCGCCTCGTCCCCGGCGAGTCGCTTCAAGGCGGAGTTCAGCCGGTCGATGATGGGGCGCGGCGTGCCGGCGGGGAAGGCAAAGCCCTGCCAGGAGGTGACCACGAAGTCGGGCACCCCGGCCTCGGCCATGGTCGGCACCTCGGGCAGGCTCGGGAAGCGCTGGGCCGAGGTGACGGCAAGCGCGCGCATCCGCCCCTCCTGGATGACCGGCACGTAGCTGGCGAGGTTGTCCAGCGCGAAGTCCACGTCGCCCGCGAGCATCGCCGGGATGGTCTGCGCCGCGCCGCGGAAGGGAACGTGGACGGCCTCGTAGCCCGCCCGCGTGGCGAGAAGCGCGCCCGAGAGGTGCGGCGTGGAGCCGATGCCGGGCGAGCCGTAGGACACGCCGCCGCGCTTCGCCTTCGCCCAGGCGATGAACTCGGCCAGCGTGCGCGAAGGGTTGTGCTGCGTCGGCACCACCGCGACGTTCGGCAGTTCCCAGGCGAGCGCGACGGGGGCGAAGTCGCGGTCGAACTCGAAGGGCATGCTCCTGTAGAGGAAGGGGTTGATCACGATGTGCTGCACCGAGCAGATCGCAAAGGTGTAGCCGTCCGGCGCCGACTTGGCGGCCGCATCGATTCCGATGTTGCCGCCAGCACCGCCGCGATTCTCAACCACGATCGGCTGGCCGAGCAGGGGCTGGAGGCGCTCGGCGTAGAGGCGCACGAGCACGTCGGTCGAGCCGCCGGGCGGCCAGGGTACGATGACGCGCACGGGGTGGTTCGGCCAGTCCGTCCCCTGGGCCAGCGCGGGGCGGGCCAGAGCCGTGGTGGCCAGGCCCGCGGTCGCGGCGAGCAGGGTGCGGCGTGTGGGCGTCGTCATCGACGGTTTTCTCCCGGCTTGGTGACTGCGCCGGAGTGTCCGTGGGCCACGATCCGCGCGCAAGCCGTGGGCCGCCCGCGCGGGGATGGGGGGAGGTGCGGATCGGCCGCCTCCACCCCCTCGGCAAACGCCGGCGGCTCGCGTCGGGCCCCGTCTCCGCCTCCGTTCAGCGACCCTAGTCCGCGTAGGCGCCCGCGGCCTGGATGATCGGGCGCCAGCGCGCGATCTCCTCGGCGTGGAAGCGGCGGTGGAAGGCGATGCTCGCGCGCTCCGGGGTGGCCGGCTCGGTCGCCAGCTCGGCGAAGCGTGTGCGCAGCCGCTCCTCGCGGAGCGCCGCCTGCAGCGCCACGGAGATGCGCTCCTGCACCGCCTCCGGCGTGCCGGCCGGCGCGTAGAGGCCGTGCCAGGTGCTCATGGCCAGGCCGGGGGCCCCGGCCTCGGCCGTCGTCGGCACCTCGGGCAGGCCGGGCAGGCGCGCGGGGCTGCTGACGGCGTAGGCGCGGATGCGGCCGTCTCGGATGAAGGGCACCGTGTTGGTTGCCTGATCGCACAGCAGGTCGAGGCGCCCGGCGAGCAGCTCGCCGATGGCCGGGCCGGTGCCGCGGAAGCCGACGATGGTCGCGCGGTTGCCCGCGGCCTGCTGGAGGAGCAGGCCGCAGAGATTGGCCGCCGAGCCGAGGCCGGCCGTGCCGAGGTTCAGCGCCTCCCCGCGCGCGCGCAGATCGGCCAGGAGCCCGGCGAGGTCGGTGGCGGGGAAGCCCGGGCGCGCGATCACTGTCATGGCGGCGTCGGAGACCAGGCCGAGCGGGGCGAAGGCGGTCGCGGTATCGAAGGCGAGGTGGCGGAACAGCGTGGCGCCGGCCGCCATCCCCACATTTGTCATCAGCAGCGTGTAGCCGTCCGGGCGCGCCTGGGCGACGCGCTGCGCTCCGACATGGGCGGGGCCGGTGTTCTCCACGACGACGGGCTGCGGCATATGGCGCGTCATCGCCTCCGCCACGATGCGCGTGATGACGTCCGTGGGGCCACCTGGCGCCGCGGCGGCGATGATGGTGACGGGCCGGTCGGGGTAGTCATCCTGCGCCCGCGCGGCGCCGGCGAGGCCGAGGGCCAGGGCGGCTGCGGCAGTGGTTGTGAGCAGGGTCCGGCGGCGGGTGCGGGCCATCGCATCTCCTCCCTTGCGGTCGCGTCCGGCGCGGCGCGGCCTTCTCGTTTGTTCGGGACCCCATCCTGGTGGAATTCCGCCCGGGCGTCAGGATTGAGAGTTCAGACCAGATGGCGGAGTTGGCGGCGGCGGCGCTGTTCGTGGAGGTGCTGTGGCGCATCGGCCGGCTGCGGGCGCCGGCACCGGCGTGAGGGCGGATCGGGTCGACTGGGCCGGCAATGGATGGGAGAGGTGTGCCTCAATGGACGGAAGACGGCGATAATTGGATGGCTGCACAGGCCCAGACGGGTGCATCCTGCCCCTTACCGCACCGGGCATCCGGGGAATGTCCGCGTAATGGACGCTGCTCACCACCTCATCCTCCTCGCCGGCGTACTGGGGCTGCTGAGCATCTTTGTCGGACTGTTCTCCGCTCGCTTTGGCACGCCACTGCTGCTCGTGTTCCTGGCGATCGGAATACTATTCGGCAAGGAGGGGCCGGTTGGCCTCGTATTCAACGATTTCCAAGCCGCCTACCTGATCGGCAGCGTGGCCCTCGCGGTCATCCTGTTCGAGGGCGGGCTCAAGACGAAGCGCAGCATGCTCAAGATCGCGCTGTGGCCTGCGCTGGTGCTGGCCACGGCTGGGGTCGCGATCACCGCCGGCGTCATCGGCGCCATGTTCACCCTGCTCCCCCCTCCACCTTTGCCCTACTCGGCCTGGGTCATAGCTCTCCTCATCGGGGCCATCCTCGCGCCGACCGATGCCGCAGCGGTGGCCGTGCTGCTGCGCCGCGCCCGGCTCACGCTTCCCGAACGGGTCACGGCGGCGCTCGAGGTGGAGTCCGGTCTCAACGACCCGATGTCGGTTTTCCTGACCGTGTTGCTTACTCAGCAACTCCTGGCCCCGGGCAGCTTCACACTGGCGCACGCCGCTCTGCTCTTCGCCGAGGAAATGGGCGGAGGTGCGCTGCTGGGCGTCAGCGGCGGGTATTTTCTGCTGCTCGTTCTGCGGCGGCTGGAGGCCGAGACTGCGCTCTACCCCGTGCTGGCGCTCATGGGCGCATTGCTGCTGTTCGGGGCCGCGCAGAGCGTCGGCGCGAGCGGGTTCCTCGCCGTCTATCTGGCGGGCGTCATTCTCGGCACCACTGAACACCGATCCGGCCCGGATGTGGAGCACTTCTTCGAAGCGATCGGCTGGCTGGCGCAGATCGTGCTCTTCCTCATGCTGGGCCTGCTTGCCACTCCTCACACGATCCTGCCGGTGCCCTGGTTCGTGCTTGCCGCCACCACGGCGACGCTGCTGCTGGTTGCACGGCCGATCGCCTGCATGGCCTGCCTGCTGCCGTTCGGCTTCACTCTGCGCGAGACGGCGTTCATCTCGTGGGTGGGCTTGAGGGGCGCGGTGCCGATCTACCTGGTCATCATCCCGATGCTCGCGGGGGTGACGGAGTTGAAGCTCCTGTTCGAGCCGGCCTTCGCGGTCGTGGTCATCTCACTTGTCGCGCAGGGGTGGACAATCGCCCCGGCTGCCCGGCTGCTCGGGTTCCGAGGGCAACCCGCAGAACCGGTCGCATGACCGGCAGCATGGAACCGGCTGCTCGCCAGGCTACGGCGGTTGCTTTCGTCCCACGGCACTGCCCGCAGATGGCCAAATCGCAGCGCTTCGCGGTCACTGGACTTTCTCGTGTGGATCACCCCGAGCGGCTGGAATGACCCTCATGGGTCGGATCGCGGCTACGCGCCGGTGGTCGACGCGGCCAGCAGGGCGACGGGGCCGATGCAGCGGCGGTGCCGATGCCGACCGCCAAGCCCATGTCTCGGTTCGCACAGCCTGACATCGTCGCAAAGGCAACTGCGCACCAGCCGGTCAGCTTCCTTGCATCGGCATCGGTTGAACACGCGCCGTTGCAACCCGCGATGGCGCTCCGCGGGCACCAGGCGTCGGTTTCCGCGCCAGCGCCCGGCCTCGATGAACTCCCGGTGAGGTCGGGCAGCCGCTCTTGCAAGGCTGCCAGAAACTTGTGAGGTTTGCCGCAGAATCCGATTTGCAGCAACGGTCCGCGGGGACCGAGCCAGCGATTGATCTCTGTAGAATTTGATGCGGCGCAGCCTGGTCTTTAAAGACCTGTTTGCTGTGGCGGCGCGGATCGCCGTTAATGGCGTCATCGACACATAGTAATCTCGCCCAAAGACAATTTGGGTCACAGCGGCATTTTGCACAGGGAGTGCGGGCGATGAAACGCAGCATCCTCCTCAGCGGAACTGCGATCTGTGCCGTAATTGCCGGAGCCCTACTGGTGTCTCCCGGCCTCGGACAAGACATGCAGACGTCCACGGTACAACAAGACATGCAGACGTCCACGGTACAAGGAGTGCAGACGTCCACGGTCCCCCCGCCGCCGACGTCGATGCCGATCTATAATCCCTATCCGGCTGGCATTGTGCCGGCCGATGTGCTGGACCAGTCCGAACTGGAAAGGGTTCGGGGCGAAGTTCGAGTCATCTTCGGACGAGCTCTCGCCCAGATGGCCGCACTGCCACCGCCGAATGTGCAGGGTAACCCTCCGACACTTCAGGGCAGCGGATTTGCGGCCGTAGAAACCCTCGGCAAGCTGCTGAATTACGACGAGAGGATGTCCCCCTTCCAGAATGAGGCCTGCGCTGTCTGCCACCTGCCCTACGTCGCCTTCAGCGGGCCGATTCCGGACGTCAACGCGACGATGATCGCGTATCCCGGGACGTTGCGCTTCCGGGCCGGCAAGCGGTCGGCGCAGCGATACACCTATTCACCCTACTTCCCGGTACTCCGTTTCGACGCCGTACAGGGCGCGTTCTTCGGTGGAAATTTCTGGGATGGACGCTCGACGGGATTCAGGCTGGACAATCCTGACGCCGAGCAGGCGCAGCATCCGCCGGTCGATACCCAGGAAATGGGCTTCCCTGATACGGCCTGCATCGCGTTCCGGCTTTCCGAGGTGGAGTATCGGCCGCTCTTTGAGCAGGTATGGGGCGTGGACTTCGATATCAAGTTTCCGCAAGTCACCCGGAGGATCTGCGCCACCCCTGGAGGGGCGGCGGTATTCGGCAATGGCGCCGTTCCAATCCCCCTGTCTCCGGACGACCGCACCAAGGCGAACCGGATCTTTGATGCCTGGGGGCAGTCCATCAGCGTGTTCGAACGCTCGGTGCAGGTCAGCCCGTTCACGTCGAAATTCGACGCCTTCCTGGCGGGCTCCGCCACCCTGACGCCGGACGAGCAGGCCGGTTACGATCTGTTCCGCGGCAAGGCCGGCTGCAACACATGCCACCTCGACGGGAGAGGGAGCACTCAGACGCCCGGGACCGGCTCGGGAACGACCCCCTCGACCGTGACGGGGACCGACACCAGCGCGGCCACCAATGTGGCGCCTCTGTTCACCTGCTTCGGCTATGCCAATCTGGGTCTGCCGCTGAATCCCAGGGATGCGTTTTTCTTTCAGACCACGCCGGATGGCTTCGGGTTTACGCCCAATCCCTTTGGCTTCGGTTTCAGGGATTTGGGGCTGGGCACCTTCCTCAGAAGCGGCTTTGGCGCCGCCCCCAATCCGAACTCGGATTGGGTGCAATTCGCGCCGACCTCCGACGGGCAGATGCAGACGATGACGGTGCGCAATGTCGGAATGGCGCCGCCGCAGTGCCCCACCACGGAGGCACCGGGACCCTTCTTCCAGAAGGAATTCTTCCATAACGGCTACATCAAGAGCCTGAAGCAGCTCGTCCATTTCTACAATACGCGCGACGTGTTCAGGTTTAACGTCACATCGGGCAACTGCCCGGCGGGGACGACGGAACGGGTGGATTGCTGGCCGATGGCCGAGGTCCCGAACAACATCGACATGACGGTCGGTAACCTCGGCCTGTCGGATCAGGAGGAGAACCTGATCGTGACGTTCATGCAGACGCTCACGGACGGTTTCACGACGCCCTTCCCTGATAGTGACACCTTTACGGGTGTGTGCCAGTCCGGCGGTACGGCAGCGACGCAAGGGAACGATCTCCTCATCCCGACTCCGCCCCTTCCGCCATGCGCGGCGGCCATATGCGGCGTCCCGCCACTGCCCGGGCCGCTGCCTATTCCATAGGGCAAAATTGCAAGCAGCATCGGGGTGGCATGCCACCCCGATGCACCTGCAGCACGTCTCCGGACAATTAGGAGGATCTGCCCGTGAATAGACTCCTACTGAGCCTGGCGGTCACCACCACGGTCGGCAGCCTGCTCTTCTCCGGCCCAAGCATCGCTCAGCATCCCAACCCGGGACCTTCTCCCGATGCCGTTCAGATACCTCCTCCAGCGCCGAAAGCCGCGAAGGTCGAGATCGTCGAGGCGCCAGCGCCCGAGTTGGTTCGCGACGGCTGGGCCATCATCAGGTGGCGCTGCACGAACCCTGGGGGGACGGACAAGCATGTCGGCATCGTGAAGTTCGGTACGGACCCCAACAACCTGAGCCAGACGGCGACATCTCCCGTCCAGATCAACCGCACCCATCAGAACTCGACATTCCGCGTGCTCCTGGAGGGCCTGAAACCAGGGGAGACCTATTATTACACGGTGACCTCGGCTGGGAGCGACGGTTCGAGTGATGGGGTGCAGAGCCCCGTCAGCCAGTTCACCATGCCCGGCCGCAGCTAACCGAGGCTCCCCGGAGCAGCAGCCAGGAGATTGGTGCAGGGCGGGCAGGTGGGCGGAGGCCATGGCGGCGTCGCCCTGCTGGCCGATCAGTTGCGGGGCGCGCCGCTTCGATCCGATGATCGCCATGCAGCGCCCAACCGCGGTCTCCGCGGGGCTCCGCCGGCCATGGCTGGTCGCTCTCTTCCGGGCCATGCGGACTTTCCCGGCAATGACGCGGATGTGGCGATCGCGCTGGCCCTGCGCTCCGGTTCCGCCGTGCCCAGCACCGCCGCAGGCGGCGTGAGGAAGACCGGGGGGCATGTTGTCCTGCAGAATTCCCCTGGCCTTGGCACCCTTCGCCGGCAGCCTTCCCGCCCTGCTGATCCGCCGATCCCCGCTGGCGAGCCGGTGGCCTGCTGGGGATTGCTGGTGCTGGCCTGGAGCGACGGCCAGCACCTGCGCCTGCCGGACGTCCTCACCCTGTCGCTCGTGCCGGTCGGGCTGGCGGTGACGCCGTGGCTTGAGCCGGACCGTCCGGTGGCGCACGCCGCCGGCGTGGCGACCGGCGAGTTGCCCTTCCGCGGCTTTGCCGGGACCTGTCGGCGCCTTCGGGCGCGAGGGGCTCGGTCAGGGTGACGCGAAGCTGCTCGCCGTCGCAGGCGCCTGGGTCGGATGGGGGGCATTGCCGATCCCGGTCCTGCTCGCCGCGCTTTTCAGCATTGGCCGGCGCTGGCGACCGCCCTGCACCAGGGCAGCCGATCGGATGGCGCGCCTGTGGTGCCCTTCGGTCCGGCCGTGCCGCCGCCCTTGCCCCTCTCCTCCGGCTCGTCCGGCTGCACGGCGAATGGTCCTGCCCGCCGGCTTGTGAATGCGAGGAGCTGGAGCAACGCCCTACTGATCAGGGCAAGAACCGTTTCAGAAGATGGGGGGATGAGATGCGCAAGGCGTCGCTGGCTCGCGTATTCGGCATGCGTCCCCTGGAACGTCGTCCCGACCGCGAGGCCGGCTTCACGTTGCTCGAGATTCTCGTTGTCATTGCCATTCTTGGCCTGCTGATCGGGCTGGTCGCGCCGGCGGCGCTGCGCCAACTCGGCGGTGCGCAGAACTCGATTGCGCGACAATCAATCCAGCGGATCGGCGGGGTGCTGGACCTCTACAGGCTCGACATGAACACCTACCCCAGCACCGAGCAGGGCCTCGAGTCGCTGGTGACGCGGCCCTCCGGCGCCGTCGCGTGGAACGGGCCATACCTCAAGAGCGACCAGATGCCGCTCCTCGATCCCTGGAGCCACCCCTACTTCTATCGCAGTCCCTCGACGCGCCCGGGGCGGGATTACGACCTTTGCTCGCTGGGTCCGAACGCATCGGGCGGCGCCGCCGAGCCGCGGGAGGGGATGATCTGCAATTAGGCTGGCCGATGCGGCGACGGCCTGTTCATGTGCCCGGGCTGTTCCAGGTCAGGATCTGCCAGCTTCGCCCGCGCGTGCCGGTGCCGAGGCGTACATGCGCCTGTCGCGTGAAAGTTGCGCCGCTTGGCAGGATGGAAGTGGCCGTGATGGACACGACCGGGGCCGCGGAGGGCTGGTAGGCCAGCGCAAGGCCCCCCGTGGCATCTACGTCTTCCAGGGCTCGCGCCACGATTGGATTGGCCACAAGAAGGTCTGGCTCGCCGTCCGGGTATATCGACAGGTGGGGCGCGAGCAGTGCCAGCAGGTCCGGCGTCATGCCGAGGACCAGGCCGACCTCGTCGAGACTCTCGAAGGCGTTGCCTGGCGGGGCGTAGTCGCGGCCTGCCGCGCGATACTGCGGCTCCTTTGCGCCGAGCGGACGTGGTCGCTGGCTTGCGGTGCGCCAGTCCATCATCGCAGCGGCCACGGCGGCGGCGCGGCGCGGGTCGGCACCGACGCGCAGCAGCAGAGCCTGCAACAGGTCTGCCGAGGCGGTATTCGGATTGATCTTGCCCTCCTCGCTCTCGACACGCACCACGGCAATCCCACCAGCCGAAAGCGGCAATTCCCGTATCTGCCCGTCCGGCAGCCAACGTCGTGCCGAGCCATCGAGCAGGTGGAACACCGCCTGAAAGAGCGCCCCGTCGGCCGCAGCCTCCGCAACGGCAGCGGCACGCAGATTGGCCGCGATCCGGGTCTCGGCGCGGCCGCTGGCCGTGATGTGGGTGCCGATCAGGGCAAGCAGCGCAAGCGACCACAGCGCCACGAGCAGTGCAAAGCCGCGGTCGTGGGGCGCAGCCTGCCATCGCCTTGCGGGATCATCAGCCTCGGACATCGCGCGCAAATTCCTGCATCAGGGATGCGGATGCGACTGGCGTTGCAGTGGACTTTATTCTCTGATGGCGGCGACGGAGATCAAGCCATCCGTTGAGCCCTCGACGGCGGACGCCTCTCGATGAGTGCAGATCCAGAGTGCCGCCAGTTGCAGCCGGCCGGCGCCGAGCGGGACACCCTGGCGCGATCCCTGAGCGCCCTGGCTGCGCTGCTGGTTGAGCAAGGCCAGTGCGATGTCCGTACCATCGAGCGTGGCCGCCGCGTGGCGGCCGAAACCGGCCAGCGGCTCGACCGGGTGCTGATGCAGCTTGGTCTGGTGACCGAGCGTGGCCTGGCGCAGGCCTATGCCGCCCTCCTCGAGGTGCCCATCGCCGACCCGGCACGCTACCCGACAGGGGAGGCGCTGCTGCCCGAACGGCTTACGGCACGTTTCCTGCGGCAGGCGCGTGCGCTGCCCGTCGCCCTGGACGGCCGGGTGCTCGCGGTCGCGGTGGCCGATCCGCTCGACACCTTCACGCCCGCGGCCGTCGCGGCGGCCACCGGCCTCGAGGTCAGGATCGAGGTCGCGCTGCCCATCGAATTGGAGGCTGCCCTCGACCGCCTCTATCCGGAGCTGCGGACGGAGGAGGGCACTGCCGCGACTGCGTCCGAGCCGCTGGAGGAGGACACCGACCGGCTGCGCGACCTCGCGAGTGAAGCGCCGGTGATCCGCCTCGTGAACCAGATTGTTTCCCGTGCCGTGGAGACGGGCGCGTCCGACATCCACATCGAGCCCTTCGAGGACCGCTTGCGCGTCCGCTACCGCTACGACGGCGTGCTGCACATGGTGGACAGCCAGCCGGCCCGACTGACCCCGGCGATCATCTCCCGCATAAAGATCATGGCACGGCTCGACATCGCCGAGCGTCGCCTGCCGCAGGACGGGCGCATCAAGCTTGCGGTGCGGGGCCAGGAAGTCGACTTCCGTGTCTCGACGGTGCCCTCGCTGCATGCCGAAACGGTGGTGCTGCGCGTGCTGGACCGGAGCGCCGTGGCAATGGACTATGCCCAGCTTGGCCTGCCCTCGGCGGTGGTTGATCGCCTGGTGGCCACCCTCGCCCTGCCGAACGGCGTCGTGCTGGTGACCGGCCCGGTCGGCAGCGGCAAGACGACGACGCTCTACACCGCGCTGCTCGGACTCAACTCCGAGACACGCAAGATCATCACGATCGAGGACCCGATCGAGTACCGGCTGCCCGGCATCACGCAGATCCAGGTGAAGCCGCAGATCGGACTGACTTTCGCATCGCTGCTGCGCAACATCGTGCGGCAGGACCCGAACGTGGTGATGGTGGGCGAGATCCGCGACCTCGAGACCGCGGAGACCGCGGTAACGGCCGCGCTCGCCGGCAGGCTGGTGCTGTCGACGCTGCACACCAACTCTGCCGCGGCGACCATCCCGAGATTGCGGGACATGGGGCTGGAGAACTATCTGATCGCCGCTGTCGTGCGAGGCATCGTGGCGCAGCGGCTGGTGCGCCGCCTCTGCGAGAGTTGCAAGATCGAGGTGGACGCGGCGCCCTCCCTGGTGGGGGAATTCTCTCTCGACCATCGCCCCGGCTGGCGAGGGCCACGCCTCTGGCGCCCGAACGGGTGTGCTCACTGCCGCTACACAGGCTTCCGCGGGAGGCAGGCCATTGCCGAATTCCTGCCCGTGGACTTCAGCGTGGAGCGACTGATCTTCGCCCGTGCAGAGCATTCGGAGATCGAACGCGCGGCGGTGGCGGCCGGCATGGTCACGATGCTGGAGGCGGGTCTCGACGCTGTGCTGGCTGGCACCACGACCATCGACGAGGTGCTGCTCAGCGTCCGCGCCGAGGCCTGAGCGCCGTCATGCCGGCCTACCGCTACATCGCCATTTCCCGGGACGGAGCGCTGACGCGGGGCCGGATGGAGGCGCCGAGCGAGGCCGCGGTGGTCGAACGGCTTCGGCGACTGGGCAGCCTGCCGATGAGCACGGAGCCGGATCGCGGCGGCACCGGGTCCTTCCTGACCGAATTGCTGGGTGCGGAATTCGGGCGTGGTGGCGCGGCGCTCCGGCGGCAGGAGCTGACGGAGCTCACGCGCGAACTGTCCGTCATGCTTGCGGCCGGACAGGACCTCGATCGTGCGTTGCGTTTCGTGGTTGAGACCGCCAGCAGCAAGCGGATGCGTGGGATAACGGAGCGGGTGCGGGATGCAGTACGCGATGGCGCCCAGCTCGCCGCCGCGCTTGCGCAGCAGCCGCGAAGCTTTCCAGCACTCTATGTCGGTCTGGTCCGTGCGGGGGAGGCCGGCGGCACCCTCGCCGCGACGCTCGACAGCCTGGCGACGCTGCTCGAGCGCGAACGCCGCCTCGCCGCCTCGATCCGCTCGGCGCTGATCTACCCGATGCTGCTGGTGGCCGCAGCCATCGGCTCGATCTCCCTGTTGCTCATCTATGTGCTGCCGCAATTCGTGCCGTTGTTCGAGCAGAACGGCGCGGAATTGCCCGGTCCGACGCGGATGCTGATGGCGCTGGGGGATGCGGTTTCCTCCTTCGGCGGGTACGCGCTGCTGGCGTTCTGTCTCCTCCTCCTGGCCGTCCGGCAGGTCCTGCGGCGCCCGGCCCCGCGGCTCGCGGCCGACCGGTTGCTGCTGCGCATGCCCGTGATCGGCTCGCTGGCGCGCGAGGCCTTGGCTGCGCGCTTTGGCCGGACGCTCGGCACGCTGCTCCTGAATGGCGTGCCGCTCGACACCGCTCTTGGTGTGGTCCGCGATGCGCTCGGCAATCGGGCAGCGGTTGCCGCGGTGGAGAGTGCCACCGCAAGTGCCAAGGGCGGTGCCGGTCTCGCCGGCTCGCTCGACGTCGCCGGCGTTTTCCCGTCGCGCCTCGTCCACCTTCTGCGGCTGGGAGAGGAAACGGCCCGGCTCGGAGCCATGGCGCTGCGCGCCGCCGAGATCCATGAGGAGCAGACACGAATCGGCCTGCAGCGCCTGGTCTCGCTGCTGACGCCGGCGATCACCATCGTCATGGGCGCTGCGGTTGCAGGCATCGTGGCCTCGCTGTTGTTGGCCATGCTCAGCCTGAACGACCTTGCCCAGTAAGCGCTGGTGGTCCGGTTCGATGCCGCCGGCGGCGTTCCGCGCGGGGCCGCCAAGGTGCCGCCGCAGTGACCTGCGGATGGGCTGCCGATGCTCCGGGCCGGATTGGCTTGCGCTGGTTTCGATGCGCGTTGCCGCCCTCGGGGTAACCGCTTAGGATCAAGGGCATGGCGGAACAGGCGGTGCCGGGTGGCGCCGCCGCCGGTGCGCGGCGCGCCGAGGCGGGTTTCACGCTGCTCGAAGTAATCGTTGTGCTGGTGGTGCTTGGCCTCGCTCTCGGGGTCTTCGTCTCGCGCGGCCCGCCGCGCAGCGCGGCGCTGGAAATCCGCGCGGCGGCGGGCCAGGTCGCGCAGGCATTGCGGCAGACGCGGGGGCGGGCGATCATGCTCAACAGACCGGTCGCCCTGACGGTGGATCTCGGGCGGCTCACTTACCGCAATGATGGAATGCCTGAGCGCGCGTTGCCGCCGACGCTCGGCGTTTCCGTGCTCGCCGCCGGCGGTGACACGCTTGGCGGTCGGCTGGCAGCGATAAGCTTCGCACCCGATGGAAGCTCGAGCGGCGGGCATATCGAATTGAGCGATGGGCGGCGCCGGTTGCGCGTCGGCGTGGACTGGCTGTCCGGACGGGTCAGGGTCGGCGAGGTTGTCGCCGGATCGAACGATGCGCGCTGACGGCGGCAGGCTTCCTTCCGTTCGGGTGTCCCCGGATGCCGGTTTCACCTTGATCGAGGCACTGGTCGCTTTCGCGATTGCAGCAATGGGGCTGGTGGCGCTGTTCCAGGGCTCGCTGGTCGGGCTGCGCGCCTCCCAGGTCGCGGGCCGTTACGAGGAGGCGCTTACCCGCGCGCGCTCACGGCTGGCAGCGCTGGAGACCGCACCGCTCACCGCTGGCGACCGGCGGGGCGATGATGGTGGCGGTTATCGGTGGCGCGTACGGATCGTACCCACGGCCACCTCCGAACCGCTCCGTCAGCCCATGGCTGGTCCGTCGCCGCGCGTCACCCTCTATGCCGTCAGCGTGGCCGTCGGCTGGCAGGAGGGAGGGCAGGTGCGGGAGGTGCGCCTCGAAACCCAGCGACTTGGTTCAGCAGCTGCGCCATGAGGTCCCGGTCGACGAAGGCGGGCCAGGACGCTGGCTTCACCTTGCTCGAGGTTCTCGTTGCGTTGTCGGTGCTTGGATTCCTCGTGCTCGGCCTCACGCAGGGAATGCGCTTCGGCCTCGCTGCCTGGGACGCGCAATCGCGCGTCGCCGGCATCTACGGCGACCTCGACGTGGTGGACCGCGCGTTGCGGCGGGTTGTCGAACAGATCGTCCCAACCAAGGACACCAGCCGGCCCGCAATCCGCGGCACGGCACGCGGCTTCGAGTGCGTGACCGCGCTTCCCGTGGCCGCCGAGGCCTTGCCATCCCGCCAGGTCATGGCTGCGGTTCGGGTGGATCGCTCGCGGCTGGTGCTCCGCTGGGTGCCTTACCGGCATGCGCGTCGGCTCGGTCCGCTACCATTGCCGGAAGAGACGGAGTTGCTGCGTGGCGTCGAGCGCCTGGAGCTTGCCTACTGGTCCGCCGCGGCAGGTGCCGGATGGCTCTCCACCTGGAACCGCATCGAGCCACCCGGTCTCGTACGCATCCGGCTCGTCTTTTCGGAGGGCGATCGACGGCACTGGCCCGATATCGTCGTCGCACCGATGCGCGA
>DASQVL010000152.1:0-4070 GCA_035640795.1 Crenalkalicoccus sp.
CGCGGCCGAAGCCACGCGGCGCGGCGATCCCCTCCGGCCGCGCCGCCGGCGGCTCCGGCCGGCCGAGCAGGCCCCAGGGCTTCACCACCAGCACCACCGCCATCAGCAGGAAGGCGAGCACCAGGGTCACCTTCGGAAAGACCAGCACGCCGAAGGCCTGCAGCTCGCCGATCAGCAGCGCCGCCAGGAACGCCCCGGGCAGCGAGCCCATGCCGCCCACCACCGTCACCACGAAGGCCTCCGTGATGACCGCGAGGTCCATGCCGGAGGAGGCGGAGAGCCGCGGCACCTGCAGCGCCCCGCCAAGCCCCGCCAGGAAGGCGCCGAGGAAGAGCGTCCCGGTGAACAGCACCGCCTGGTTCACGCCGAGTGCGCCCACCATCTCCCGGTCCCGCGTCGCCGCGCGCAGCAGCACGCCGAAGCGCGTCCGCCGCATCAGCAGCCAGAGCAGGCCGAGCACGGCAGGCCCGAGCACGATGAGCAGCAGGTCATAGCTCGGGAAGCGCTGGCCCAGGATCTCCACCGCGCCGCGCAGCCCGGGCGCGCGCGGCCCGGGGATGTCCACCGGCCCCCACACCCACAGCACGAGGTCCTGCACGATCAGCACCACGCCGAAGGTCGCCAGCAGCTGGAACAGCTCCGGCACCGGGTAGAGGCGGCGGAGCAGCAGCACCTCCATCGCGGCACCCAGCAGCGCGACGCCGAGCGCCGCCCCCAGCACGCCCGCCGCGAACATCGCCGGCGAGCGGTCCAGCGCCAGCAGCGGCGGCAGCAGCGTGACGGCGAGGTACGCGCCCAGCATGTAGAAGCTGCCATGCGCGAAGTTGACGATCCGCGTGACGCCGAAGACCAGCGTCAGCCCGGACGCCACGATGAAGAGGGCGGCGGCGCTCGCCAGCCCGGAAAGCGCCTGGACCAGCAGGAAGCCGGGGTCCACGCGCCGCTCAGACGCGGCGGGCGGCCCGCACCTCCTCCTCCGGGATCAGGAAATCCTTGCCGTCATCGTAGCGCCAGTTGCGCAGCGTGCCCTGGCTGCCCTTCAGCGCCGTCTGGCCGACCCAGGCGCCCAGGGTGGACTGGTGGTCGAGGGCGCGGATGGAGACCGGGCCGGCGATGGTCTCCGCCGTCAGCTCCTCGAGCGCCTGGATCATCGCGTCCGTCTCGGTGGAGCCCGCCTTCGCCAGCGCCGCCTGCAGCATCTGCACCACCACGTAGCCGAGCAGGGAGCCGAGCCGCGGCGTGTCGCTGAACTTCGCGCGGTAGGCGGCGACGAAGGCCTTGTGCGGCGGGAACTCGATCTGGTCCCAGGGATAGCCGGTGACGATCCAGCCCTCCGGGCACTCGTCGCCGAGCGGGATCATGTATTCGGGCTCGCCGGTCAGCAGGCTGACCACCAGGCGCTTCTCGAACAGGCCGCGGGTGTTGCCCTCCCGCACGAAGGCGGTGAGGTCGGCGCCGAACAGCACGTTGAAGATCGCCTCCGGCTTCGCCTGGCCGAGCGCGCCGACGGTCGCCCCGGCATCCACCCGGCCGAGGGCGGGGTACTGCTCCGTCACCACCTCGGCGCCGGGAATGGCGTCCGGCAGCAGCCTCTTGAAGGCGGCGGCGGCGGCCTGGCCGTATTCGTAGTTGGGCGCGACGATCGCCCAGCGTTTCGCCGCCTTGCCGCGAATCGCCTCCACCAGCATGCGGGTCTGCATGTAGGTCCCCGGGCGGATGCGGAAGGTGTAGCGGTTGCCGCCCCCGAGCGTCAGCGCATCGGTCAGCGGCTCCGTCGCCACGAAGAGCCGCTTGCGCTGGTTCGCCAGGTCCGCGACGGCGAGGCCGACATTGGAGAGGAAGGTGCCGCAGAGGAAGGCCACCTTCTCCCGCGTCAGCAGCTCGTCGGCCACGCGCACCGCATCCCCGGGCGTCGCGCCGTCGTCGCGGAAGACAAACTCGATCGGCCGGCCGGCGACGCCGCCTGCGGCGTTCACCTGCTCCAGCGCCAGCTGGATGGCGTTGCGGTAGGGGACCGCGAAGGCCGCCATGCGGCCATAGGAGTTGAGCTCGCCGACGCGGATGGGCTGCGGCTGCGCGAGCGCCGGCCGCAATAGGGCGGCGCCGGCCAGGCCCGCGAGGGCGGCACGGCGGGTCGGGCGAAGGTCGCGCATGGCGGGGATCCCAGCTCTCTGTCGCCCCGCACGATACGGCACCGTGCGGCGGGGCCGGCAAGCCGGATTCCGCGGCCCCGCCTCCCGCCTCATGCCAAGTCCCACAGAGCACGACCTGCGGCCGGCGCAGCCGGCCGAGGCCGCGAATGCGGCCCGCCGCAAGTGCGGCGAGCCAAGCGAAGCGCCGGCGCCTGAGGCGCGGATCGGTCACGATCCGCGAGATTTGGTATCAATCCACCAGCCGGCGGTAGAGATGCCAGGTCGCGTGCCCCAGCACCGGCAGCGCCACCGCAAGCCCGACGAAGACCGGCAGCATCCCGAGGGCCAGCACCACCGCGACGATCAGCCCCCAGGCCGCCATCGGCACCGGATTGGCGAGCGTCGCGCGGACCGAGGCCTCCACCGCCGAGACCGGCCCCGCCTGCCGGTCGAGGATCAGCGGGAAGGCGATCACCGTCCCGACCAGCGCGACCATGGCGAACAGGAAGCCCACCGCATTGCCCAGGATGATCAGCCGCCAACCCGCCCAGGTGCCGAACAGGTTGGAGATGAAGGCGCCGACACTCGCCGGCGACGCCACGCCCATCGTCGCCTCGTAGATCCGCAGCGCGACGGAGAGCCAGGCCAGGAACAGCAGGACGAGGGCCACCGCCAGCACGGCGATGGAGAGCAGCCCCGGCTCCTTCAGCACGTCGAAGGTATTGGTCCAGGAGACCGGCTCGCCCCGCTCCCGCCGCCGGCTGATCTCGTAGAGGCCGAGCGCCGCGACGGGCCCGACCAGCGCGAAGCCCGCGACCATCGGGTAGATCATCTGCAGCAGGTGCCCGGTCGCCGCGGCGCGGGCGAAGACCAGGCCGAGCAGCGGGTAGAGCATGCAGAGGAAGACGAGCTGCGTCGGGCAGGCGAGGAAATCCTCCCACCCCCGCGCCAGCGCTTCCCGCAGATCGCCAAAGCCAATCCGGTTGATGTGCACCTCCGGCCGGGCGAAGGGCACGGCGGCGGGCCGTTTGCGGGCGGCGCCCCAGGTCTCGGACATGCTCTGCTCCCTCCTGTCGTGGCGCGCGCGGGGGCGCGGCCTTCCGTCCGCTACGGGAGCGCGACACCGAGGGCGAAGGCGGGCCCGGTGACGCCGGCAACCGCTCGGATCTCGTGACAGGATAGCTGGGATGCGGGGGCGGCCATTGTCTCTCAGGGATTCGTGATCGGGCGGCGCGGCATGGGCCGGGGCCGATGGGGGAGCGGGTTCCGGGCGCCGCCCGGCCGCCGCCTGGTGCCGGGCGCCAGCCCTGTCGATCCGCCCGTCCCTGCCGCGTCATCCTGTCGGCGCCCCAGAGGCGGGCGGCCCGAGGAGGATGCCATGCAGGTGCTGTTGATGATCCATTCGAACGAGGCTGGCTGGGCCGCCCTGCCGCCGGCCGAGCAGGCGCAGCGGATGGCCGCCTACCGCGCCTATACCGAGGCGCTGACGGCCTCCGGCGCGCTCACCCTCAGCGCCCGGCTGAAGCCCGCCGCCACGGCGCAGCTGGTGCGCGCAGCGGGCGGCGCGCCGCAGGTGCTGGACGGGCCCTATGCCGAGACGCGCGAGCAGCTCGGCGGCTTCTACCTGCTCGATGTACCGGACCTGGCGGCGGCGCGGGACTGGGCGGCGCGCTGCCCGGGGGCGGAGCACGGCACGGTGGAGCTGCGCGAGATCTGGGCCTGACGGGAGCTGGGCCTGAATGGACGCCTGGAGCGCGGCAGAGCAGGCGGCGCGGGCCAGCTACGGCCGGCTGCTCGCCCTGCTCTCCGCCCGCGGCGGCGACTTGGCGGCGGCGGAGGACGCGCTCGGCGACGCCTTCGCCGCCGCTCTCTCCCACTGGCCGGCGGAGGGCGTGCCGGCGCGGCCCGAGGCCTGGCTGCTGACCGCAGCGCGGCGGC
>DASQVL010000153.1:0-2576 GCA_035640795.1 Crenalkalicoccus sp.
CGGGCGTAGCTCTCGGCGAATTCCTCGATCACCGCGCTGCGGAACCGCGCCTCCCGGTCCAGCACGTAGTGCGGGATGCCGAGCGCATCGGCGACGCGCCGTGCGTCGTGGATGTCCTCGCCGGCGCAGCAGGCGCCCTTGCGGCGCGTCGCGGCGCCGTGGTCGTAGAGCTGCAGGGTGGCGCCGATCACCTCATGGCCCTCGGCGTGCAGCAGGCCGGCGACGACGCTGCTGTCCACACCGCCCGACATGGCGACGAGGATCCTCATCGCGCCGCGTCCAGCCCCTGCTGCCAGAACGCCGCCTCCAGCCGCGCGCCCTCCCGGAAGGCGGCGGCGAGTGCGGCGAAGCGCGCGGCGCCGCCATGGGTCTCGCCGAGCGCATCCAGCCGCGATGCGGCGGCGGCGGCCAGCGCCTGGTAAGCCGGGCTGGCATAGGCGGCGATCCAGGGCTCGTAGGGGTTGCCCGCGTGCCGGCGCGCCGGGTCGGCCAGGATGCGCTGCGCGACCTCCCCGTAGCCGATCGTGCAGGGGGCGAGCGCCACTTCCAGATCCAGGATGTCGCCGGCGAGGCCGCGATCCATCACCCAGCGCGTATAGGCGACCGTCGCCGGCGCCTCCGCAGTCGCGCGCACCGCCGCCGGATCGAGCCCCCATTCGGCGCAGAAGCGGAGATGGAGCGCCGTCTCGCCGAGGATGGCCCGCACCGCCTCCACCTTCTCCTGCATGGCCTCCAGGCTCTCGGCCTTCACCACGGCCAGCGCCTCGGCGCGCGCGAAGTGGATGAGGAACAGGTAGTCCTGCACCAGGTAGTGGCGGAAGGCGGGCAGCGGCAGCGTGCCGCGCGACAGCGCCTGCACGAAGGGGTGCCAGATGTAGTCCACCCAGGGGCCGGCGGCGGCATCCCGCAGCCGCCGGAACAGCCCGCCCTCGGCGCCGAAGCCGCTCACCCCATGGCGTTCCGCGTGCCGGCCGGCAGCCTCACGACGAGGCCGTCCAGCGCCTCCGTCATGATGATCTGGCAGCCGAGGCGGCTGGTTTCCTGCAGGTCGAAGGCGAGGTCGAGCATGTCCTCCTCGTCCTCGGTCGGCGCGGCGAGCTTGCCGAACCAGGCCTTGTCCACGATGACGTGGCAGGTGGAGCAGGCGAGCGAGCCCTCGCACGCGCCTTCGATGTCCACGCCGTGCTTGTGCGCGATCTCGAGCACCGAGAGGCCGAGCGGCGCGTCCACCTCGCGGCGCATGCCGTCGCGCTCGATGAAGGTCATCTTCGGCATCGGGGGTAAGCTACTCCGCCGCCCTGGAGGCGGTGTGCGACACCTGTCGCCAGGCGGCGGCGAGCATCGCGGCCGCCTGGTCCGCCTCGGCCGGGGTGGTAAAGCGGCCGACCCCGATGCGCAAGGTCGCCCGCGCCTCGGCCTCCGGCAGGCCGAGGGCGCGGAGCACGTAGGAGGGCTCGATCGCCGCGGAGGAGCAGGCGGAGCCGGTGGAGACGCAGAGGCCCGGGGCGGCCGCCATCAGCGCCTGCGCGTCCGGCCAGATGACCGCGCCCTCTCGGGCGACGCCCGGGAAGGTGAGGTTGAGGTTGCCGGCGACGCGCTGCTCCGGGTGGCCGTTCAGGCGGAGGCCGGGGATCTGCGCCATCAGCGCGGCGAGCAGGATGTCCCGCTGGCCGGCGATGCGGCCGGCGTCCAGCGGGCCCTCGGCGGCCGCGATGCGCGCCGCCTCCCCGAACCCCACCGCGAGCGGCGCCGGGAGGGTGCCGGAGCGCAGGCCGCGTTCCTGCCCGCCACCCGAGAGCAGCGGCGCGAGGCGGACGCGCGGGCGCCGGCGGACATAGAGCGCGCCGATGCCCTTCGGCCCGTAGAGCTTGTGCGCCGAGAGGGAGAGCAGGTCGGCCTGGATCGCGGCGACATCGAGCGGGATGCGGCCGGCCGCCTGCGCGGCATCGGTGTGGAACAGCGCGCCGGCCTGCTTCACGGCGGCGCCGATGGCGGCGAGGTCCTGCACCACGCCGATCTCGTTGTTCACCGCCATGACGGAGACGAGCAGGGTGGGTGCTTCGGCCAGCGCGGCGGCGAGCACGCCCGGGTCGAGCAGCCCGTCCGGGCCGACCGGCAGGATGACGGGCTCGAAGCCCTCCGCGGCCAGGTCGCGGACGGATTCGAGGACGCATTTGTGCTCGGTCGACAGGGTGACGACGCGGCGGCGCGGCTCGCCCTGGGCGGCGGCGAAGCGGGCGGCGCCCTTGATGGCGAGGTTGTTGGATTCGGTGGCGCCGGAGGTGAGCACGATCTCCCGCGCCTCCGCGCCGATCAGGGCGGCGATGTGGGCGCGGGCGGCCTCGACCGCTTCCTCGGCGGCGCGGCCGAGGGCGTGCTCGATGCTGGCGGGGTTGGCGAAGTTCTCCTCCCACCAGGGGCGCATGGCGGCGAGGACGCGCGGATCGGGCGGGGTGGTGGCGTGGTTGTCGAGGTAGATGGGGCGGTTGTGGCGCATGGCGAGGATGTGGCGCGTCGGGCGGCGGGGCGGGAGGGTGTGTGGGGTGGAGGCGGGGTGAAGCGCTCGGACAAATACC
>DASQVL010000154.1:0-6273 GCA_035640795.1 Crenalkalicoccus sp.
GGCGGCTTCCGCTCCTTCGCCGTGTATTCCGACCTGGTCGCGCGCGAGCTGTTCGAGCAGCGGCTCGACACCAACCCGCCGCGCGCGGCGCGCGCCTACGCGGTCAGTTTCATTGCGATGAACGATGCCATGGTGGCCTGCTGGGACGCGAAATACGCCTATTGGCGCATCCGCCCGCCGCAGCTGGATCCGGAGCTGCGCCCGCTCTTCCCGCCACCGCCGCATCCGAGCTACCCCGCGGCGCATGGCTGCTTCACGACGGCGGTCACGACGGCGCTGGCGCGGCTTTTCCCGCAGGACGCTGCGGCGCTCGAGGCGATCGGGGCGGAGGCCAGCGAGGCGCGCATCTGGGCGGGCATCCACTTCCGCTCGGATGTCGATGCCGGCCGGGAGATCGGGCGGCAGGTGGCCGAGCGCGTGGTCGCGGCCGCGGACGCGGCGCGCTGACCAGCCGGGCGGTGAACGGATGGTGCGGGCAAGGCCCCGCCCGGCCTGGCCCGGGCGCTGGCCCGACCCGGTCGGCCCGCTACGCCACCACCGCCTGCAGCTGCCGCCCGCGCCGCAGCACCAGCAACCCGATCAGCGCCAGCTGCGCCGCGTTCACCGCCACCCCCACCTGCCACGCCACCGCGTAGCTGCCATAGGCATCATACAGCGCGCCGGCGAGCCAGCCGCCCGTCGCCATGCCCATCAGCCCGAGGCAGAGCACCACGGGCACGCGCCAATGCGCCTCGGCCGCCGGGAACAGCTCACGCACCGCCAGCACATAGGCCGGGATGATGCCGCTGAAGCCGAGCCCGTAGGCGGCCGAGACGGCGAACAGCCCGGCCTCGTCCTGCGTCGTGAGGAAGGCCGCCATGCCCGCGATCTGCGCCAGGTTGCCGAGCAGCACGGTGGCGAGCCCGCCGATCCGGTCGGCCACCCAGCCCCAGAACTGCCGCGCCAGGAAGGCGGCGCCGAGCAGCACGGAGAGCATCAGGGCGCCCCGCGCCGGCGCGATGCCGAGATCGGAGCAGAAGGCGACGAGATGCCCGGCCGGCATCGCCATCGGGATGCAGCACAGGAAGACGGCCAGCCCGAGCAGGCCGAGCGCCAGGCCGGGTGGCAGGCCGAGCACCCGACCGCCAGGGCCCGGTTCGGCCACGGCGCCGCCGGAGGCGGGCAGGGCGGGCGGCGGGCGCAGCAGCAGCGCCAGCGGCAGCACCGTCGCCAGCACGATCGTGGCGAAGCCCAGCATCGTCGCCTGCCACCCCACCCGCTCCACCGCCCCTTCCAGCAACGGCGGCCAGAGCGCGCCCGCCACGTACTGGCCGGAGGAGACGAGGGCGAGCGCCGTGCCGCGCCGCCGGTCGAACCACAGCGAGACATAGGCCATCATCGGCGGGAACAGCGCGCCGTTGCCGAGCAGCCCGACCAGCAGGCCGAAGCCCGCGAGCAGCGCCCAGGCCTTGCCCGTCGCGGCCAGGGCGAGCCCCGCCGCGACCATCGCCGCGCCGAAGGCGGCGACGCGCCGCTGGCCGGCCCGCCCCGCAACGAAGCCCATGAAGATGCCGCCCGCACCCGCGCCGAGCCAGGCGAGGGAGGAGGCGAGGGCAGGCAGCGCCCGCGGCGCCCCCAGATCCGCCGCGATCCCCTTCAGCGCGACGACGACGATGAGCGGCGCGCCGAAGGAGACGGAGAGAATGGCGACCGCGGCGAGCGCCACGATCCAGGAGGCGCGGGTCTCGACGCTCCGCGCCGCAGCCGCGTCGCTCACACCGCGACGGGCGCCGGCATGGCGAGGAAGGCCTGCACCACGTGCCAGAACTGGTGGCGGTTCAGCCCGAAGCCGAGCGCATGCGCGGCATGCGCCAGGATGACGAATTGCCGGTCCTCGTTCGGCAGGCGGCCGAAGAAGTCCTGCAGGTCGGCCACGGTGGCGATGCCGTCATGCGCGCCGCGCACGATCATCACCGGGCACTTCACCTGCTCGGGCTGCACGACCGGCAGGTTCGCCGTCATGTCGAGATAGGTGCCGGTCGGGATGTCCTCGCCGAATTGCAGCTCGGCATCCGCCAGCGCCTCCGCCACCGCCATGTCGGAGGTGCCGGGCAGGTCGCGGGTGAAGATGCTGCGGATCATGTCCCGCCCGCGCGGGCGGCGGGTGTGCGTGCGGTAGTAGTCGAGCTGCTTCGCGCGCTGGGTCAGCGTCGGGCTGTCCTTGCCCGTGTAGGTGAAGGCCGAGAGCACCAGCCGCGCCACGCGGTCCGGCTGCCGCGCCGCGAAGACCGCGGCGCGCAGCGCGCCGGAGCTCTCGCCCAGCATGCAGAGCTGGCCCTGCCCGGTCTCCTTCGCCACGACCGGCATCGCCGCCGCGAGGTCGGCGGCGCCGGAGGCGATGTCCGAGTTGCCCTCGGTGCGCGAGGACCGGCCATAGCCCTCATGGTCCATGGTCCAGACGTCCCAGCCCAGCCGGGCGAAGACATTCATCATGGAATACTCGCCCTTGCCCGGGACGGTCAGGTCGAAGCTCGGCAGGGCGGCGTTGGAGGAGCCATGGACGAGGAAGAGCACGGGGCGCGGCCCGTCGCCCGTGGCGAGGCGCTTGCGGTACAGGGCGAGGCGGACCTGGCCCTTCTCGGCCCAGTGGGTGGCGGTGGCGAATTCCGGCCCCTCTGCCCGCGCCGCCGCGAGGCCGCCGAAGGTCGCGCCGGCGCCCGCCAGCACGCCGCGCCGTGATGCATGGCCCGTCATCTTTCGTGCCTCCCCGATCGCTTCCCGAAGCCGAGTGTCCTGCCCGCTCCGTTCGCTGCTTCGGCAGCGAACGGAGCGGGCCAGCAGGCCACTGAAAACCAACAAAGGCCAGTGTTCCGGTCCGAAGGGCGCCGCACCGGCGGCGAACTTCGGAGCCGGGACACTAGGCGGTTCCCCGGCCGCTGTGGAGCCGCGCTTGCGCGCGCCCGGCGCGTGGCGGCTATGCTGCCCGCCCCTGGGAGGGAACGCCATGAGGGTCTTCGGATGCGCCTGCCATGCGGGTGCGCCACGCCGCGCGCTGCTGCGCGCCGGCTTCGCTGCAGCCGCCCTGCCGCTGGCGGGCGCCCTGCGCGCCCAGCCGGCGGTCCGCGCCGTGGACATCCACGCACATTTCTTTCCGCAGGAATTCCTGGACCTGGTGGCCGCGGAGGGCGGGCGCTTCGGCGCCGCCTACCAGCGCCGGCCGGAGGGCTTCACCATCGGCGTCGCCGATGTGGCGCCGCCCACCGCCGTGCTGCCCACGAAATTCGTGGAGCTGGACGAGCGGCTGCGCGACATGGATGCGCAGGGGGTCGCCGTGCAGGCGCTCTCCCTCACCTCGCCGATGATCTACTGGGCGGATGCGGTCTATGGCGCGAAGCTCGCCCGCGCCTGGAACGACGCGGCGAGTGCGGCGCACCGGGCGCATCCCGAGCGCTTCGTCGGCCTCGCCATCCTGCCGATGCAGGACACCGACGCGGCGCTCGCCGAGCTCGAGCGCGCCCGCGCGCTGCCCGGCATCCGCGGCGTCTACTGCGGCACCAACATCGCGACGAAGGACCTGGACGAGAAGCGGCTGCTGCCCGTCTTCAAGGCGATCGAGGCGGCCGGCCTGCCGCTCTTCCTGCATCCGCTGCAGACGGCGGGCGGCGCGCGGCTCCAGCCCTTCTATCTGAGCAACCTGCTCGGCAACCCGCTGGACAGCGCGATCGCCGCCGGGCACCTGATCTTCGGCGGCGTGCTGGATGCCTGCCCCGCGCTGCAGGTGAACCTGCCGCATGCCGGCGGCGTGCTGCCCATCCTGGTCGGGCGGTGGGACCACGGCACGCGCCTCCGGCCGGAGCTCGCGCATATGAAGGGCCGTGTGCCCTCCGACTATCTCCGCCGCTTCACCTACGACACCATCGCGCATGACGCGCGCATCATGCGCTTCGTGCTGGAGCTGGTCGGCGCGGACCGCGTCATGCTCGGCAGCGACTACTGCTACGACATGGGCTACGACCGGCCGGTGCAGTTCGTGGACACGCTGGGGCTGGACCCGGAGACGCGGGCGGCGATTCTCGGCGGCAATGCGGCGCGGGTGCTGAAGCTGTAGTCTTTGGCGTTGGTTGCCCTCGGGGGAGGAAGGGAACTTCCTCCCCCAAGACCCGCACCATCCTTCTTCTGATCCTTTTTCGCGGGGCGCTGTTGCAGCGCGTCGCGCGCCCTGAGGCGGTGGGGGGAAGGGTTCCCCCTTCCCTCCAAGGGCCAGTCATACCGCCTCGCATAAATCCTGACTTGCAGCCTGCAAAGCAGGCTGAGCGGCCGAATGGCCGCCGCGGCAAATGCCGCGCAGCCAAGCCTCGGAGCGGCGCCGGCGCTTGAGGGCGTTTGTGTGTCAACACAAACGCAGACCGGTATTACGCAGGCTCGGCCGCCGCCAGGATGCGATCCATCGCCTCCGTGCGCCCGAGCGCCCACAGCACCGCGTCGATCGGCGGGCTCTGCAGGCTGCCGGTCAGCGCCGCGCGCAGCGGCTGCGCCACCTGGCCGAGCTTCAGCCCCTTCACCTCGGCATAGTCGCGCAGCCATTGCTCGAGGTCGGCGCGCTCCCAGGGCGCGTCGTTCAGGAATTGCGCGAGGTCGGCGAGCCGCGCCCGCGCCTCGGCATCCAGCGTGGCGGCCGCCTTCGCCTCCATCTGCGGCGGGCCTTCGACCGCCGCGAAGGCCGCGGCCCCCGCCAGCTCCTCCAGCGTCCGCGCGCGCTCCTTGAGGTCGGGCATCAGCCGGCGCACCCGCTCCGCCCCCTCCGCGCCGAACAGCACGCCGCGATGGCCGAGCCGCTCCAGCACCTCGTGCGAGAGCCGGTGGTCATCCGCCTGGCGCAGCCAGACGCCGTTCAGGTGGGTGAGCTTCGCATAATCCATCCGGCTCGCCGCACGGCCGACGCCGGCGAGGTCGAAGAGCTGGATGGCGCGGTCGCGGGAGATCACCTCCTCGTCGCCATGCCCCCAGCCGAGGCGGAGCAGGTAGTTGCACACCGCCTCCGGCAGGTAGCCCTGCTCGCGGAATTCGAGCACCGAGACCGCGCCATGGCGCTTGGAGAGCTTGGCGCCGTCGGCGCCGTGGATCAGCGGGATATGCGCGAATTCCGGCCGCTGCCAGCCCATCGCGTCATAGACCTGCGCCTGGCGGAAGGTGTTGGTCAGGTGGTCGTCGCCGCGGATGACATGGGTGATGCCCATGTCGTGGTCGTCCACCACCACCGCGTGCAGGTAGGTCGGCGTGCCGTCGCTGCGCAGGATGATCATGTCGTCGAGCTCGGCGTTGGCGACGCGCACCTCGCCCTGCACGAGGTCGCGCACCACCGTCTCGCCCTCGCGCGGCGCCTTCAGGCGGATGGCGGGCTTGCGGTCGGGCGGCGCCTCGGCGGGGTCGCGGTCGCGCCAGGTGCCGTCGTAGCGCGGCGGCCGGCCCTCGGCGGTCGCGCGCTCGCGCATCGCCTGCAGCTCCTCGGGCGTCTCGAAGGCGAGGTAGGCCTTGCCCTGCGCGAGCAGCTCGCGCGCCACCTCGGCATGCCGCGCCTCCCGGCTGGTCTGGAAGACGGGCGGCTCGTCCGGCGCCAGGCCGAGCCAGTCCAGGCTGTCCAGGATCTGCCGCACCGCCTCGGGCGTGGAGCGCGCCCGGTCGGTGTCCTCGATGCGCAGCAGGTACTGGCCGCCATGGTGGCGGGCGAAGAGGAAGTTGAACAGCGCCGTGCGGGCCCCGCCGATGTGCAGGAAGCCGGTGGGGGAGGGGGCGAAGCGGGTGCGGACGGTCATGGGGGCTCGCTTGTCTGGGCGCCGGGGCCCCGGCGGCCTTCGCATGTGGCGCGACGCATGTAGCGCGATGGGGCGCGGCTGGCAGGCCGGGGGGACGGGGACTCCGCAGCGGCGGGAGTGTCAAGGACGTTTGACGCTTCGAGTCGGCAGCTTGGAGTAGAGGCCGAAACCCTTTGACACGCGACCTGGTTGCGTCGGGGTGCCCGATTCGGGATAGTGGCGTCGATGTCGCTGACGCTTGCCTGGCCGGCTTCCCCCCGGACCGCCTGGCAGGCCCGCTGGGCCGCGGGCGCCGAGACGCTCCTCGCGGCCGAGCGGGCGCGCCTGGCGCCCTGGCTCGCCGTCGCGCTCGGCGTCGGCGTGTTGCTCTATTTCGACCTGCCGGCCGAGCCGCCTCCCGCCGCCTGGCTCGCCCCGCCTCTGCTGCTCCTCGCCCTCTGGATCGGGCTGCGCCGGCCGCTCGCGGGCTGGGCGGTCGGCC
>DASQVL010000155.1:0-9000 GCA_035640795.1 Crenalkalicoccus sp.
GGTGCGCGCGGCCCCGGCAAGCGCGGGCGGCCTGGCCCGGCCACATGCGCGTGTCGGTCGCCTGCACGGCGTTGCCGGGCCATCCCTCGGGGCGTAAACGACTTTCGGCGCGGCCGAGGGTGCGGCTGAGACGGAGCGACGGGTGACGGCAGGCAGCAGGCCAAGGCTGGCGGAGGCCAGCGTCGAGCTCGACCGGGACGTCTTCCTCCGGCGACTCCTGCGCGAACTGGCTGGGACGCTCGAGGACGTGGTCGGGCTCGAGGAAGCGGCGGGCTATGTCAGCGTGGTGGGCGCGGCCATCGGCGAACAGATCAATGGCGAGTACCGGCGCGCGCTGAGCGTGGAGCGGCTTTCGCGCGAGCAGGTCGCCGAGGTGCTGGTGGACCTCAAGCGCCGCATCCAGGGCGACTTCTTCGTCCTGGAGGAAACCGAGGACCGCATCGTCCTCGGCAACCGGGCCTGCCCGTTCGGGGCACTGGTGCAGGGGCGGCCCTCGCTTTGCATGATGACCTCCAACGTGTTCGGCGAGATTGCGGCGGAGAATCTCGGCTATGCCGGGATCGCGCTGGAACGCACCATCGCCGGCGGCCATCCGGACTGCCGCGTGGTCGTGCATCTGCGGCCACCGGCGGCGGCGCAGCCTGGCCTGCGCGAGTATTTCCGGCGGGGCGATGCCGGGAGAAGTTAGCCTTCCCGCCGGCGGGGCCGGGACGGAGAAGCTGGGCGCCGCCGCCCTGCAGGCCATGCCGGACGCGGTGCTGGTGGTCCTGCGCGAGGGCCGCATCCTGCTGCGCAACCTGGCGGCGCGGGAGTTGATCGGGGAGGCGGAGGAGCTTGCCGGGCTGGTGCCGGACGCCGACGGGGCGGCCAGGTTCCGCACCTACCTGAGTCGCTGCGCCGGCTCCCGCGGGCCGCTGCCGGGCGGCGTCGCGCTGCGCGGCGCCGATGGCGCGGTGACGCGCTACCGCTGCCTGGCCGGGCTGCTGGAGCCGGCGCGGAACGGCGCGCCGGCGCAGCTCCTGCTGCGGTTGACGCGCGCGGGCGATGAGCGCTTCACCGCGCTGACCGCCCGGTTGCGCGACATGGACGACGAGGTGCGCCGGCGCCGGCGGACGCAATCCCTGCTGGAGGAGGCGCTGCGCGACCGCGAGCTGCTGCTGCGCGAGCTGCACCACAGGGTGAAGAACAACATCCACATGCTGGGCAGCATGCTCTCCGCCGCGCGGCGGGAGGCCGGCGGCCGCGCCACCGATGCGGTGCTGGCCGATGCCGGCCGCCGCCTCGCCGCGGTCGGCGTGGTGCACCAGATGCTCTATGCAGGGGAAAGCCTGCGCGGCGTGCCGGGGGATGCCTTCGCCGAGCGGGTCGGCACGGCGTGCATGGAGGCGCTTGGCGCGGTGGAGCGGCTGCGCATCGCCGCCGAGCCGGTCGAGGTTCCGAACGACGCCGCGGTGCCGCTCGCGCTGATCCTGACCGAGCTGCTCGCCAACGCGCAGAAGCACGCGCTGCGCCCGGATGCCCGCCCGGGCGAGGTGCGGGTCAGCCTGACGGCAATGCCGGAGGCGGGGATCGAGCTCGCGGTCGAGGATGAGGGGCCGGGCTTCGCGCCGCCCCCGGCGGAGCGGCGCGCCTCGGGCCTCGGCCTGGTTCGCGGCCTGGCTCGGCAGATTGGCGGCGCCTTCAGCGTGACGGCGGCTGCCGGCGGCGGCGCCCGCTGTGCCGTCCGCTTCCGCGCCGCGGCCCCGCTTCCCGCCCCCCTCGCCGGGGTTGAGGCGTGACCGATGTCGCCCCCACCCTGGTCCGCGCGCAGGCGGGGCAGGAGGGCGGCTCGGCCGCGGATGCGGCGCGCGGCCGGGTGCTGATCGTCGAGGACGAGTACTTCGTCGCGCTGGACGCCGAGGAGGCGCTGACCAGCGCCGGCTACGAGGTGTGCGGTATCGCGACCTCGGCCGAGGAGGCGGTCGCCCTCGCCGAGGCCGAGCGGCCCGAGCTGGTGCTGATGGATATCCGCCTGCTCGGCCCGCGCGACGGCATCGAGGCGGCGGCCGAGATCCGCCAGCGGCTCGGCCTGCGGAGCCTGTTCGCGACGGCGCATTCCGACTCGGCCACGCGCGCTCGGGCGGAGGCTGCGGCATCGCCGCTCGGCTGGCTGATCAAGCCCTATTCGCGGGAGCAGCTGAACGGCGCCGTCGGCGCGGCGATGGCCCGGCTGCGCCGGCGCGGTTAGAGCATTTCCAGGCGAAGTGTGTGCGGTTCGCCGCGGGCATTCAGCCGTGCACGGCACGGCTGAATGCCCCAGCGTCGTGCCCGCGATCGGCCTGAGTGTGCATATAGAAGCGGAGCACGCGAAGGGCGTGAATCGCTGCCCCAACAAAGCTGGCACGCACCGGTACGCTCGCGCGTTCTTGAGCGGAACTCCCCGGCGGCAGCGCGAGCCGGGGTGTATGACGCCAGCCCGACCGAGGCCCCAGGGCCCGACGCCGGGCGGCATGGTGGCGGGCAGCGCATGAACGTTCCGGCGGACCTCGCCGCGGAGGGCCGAGCGCTCCGCACCCGGTTGCAACAGCAGCGCCTGGTTGCCGGCTTCGCCGCCGAGGCGCTGCGCAGCCGCGACTTCGCGGCCCTGCTCGAGGAAGCGGCGCGGGTCGCCGCCGAGGGACTCGGCACCGAACTCGCCAAGGTGCTGGAATACGTCCCGCGCGAGCGGGCGCTGCTGATCCGCGCCGGGGTCGGCTGGGCGCCGGGCGTGGTCGGCGTGATCAAATTCGCCGCCGATGCGGGCTCCCCCGCCGGCTTCGCCCTGCAGACCGGCGCGCCCGTCATCTCCAACCACCTGGCGCAGGAGCAGCGCTTCCGCACGCCGCAGGTGCTGGCGGAGCACGGCGTGCGCCGCGCGATCAACGTGCTGGTGCGCGGCGAGGCGGACGGCCCGCCCTTCGGCGTGCTGGAAGCCGACAGCCGGCGCGCGGCGGGCAGCTTCTCGCCGGACGACGTCGCCTTCCTGCAGGGGCTGGCCAACATCCTGGGCCTCGCCGCCGACCTGGAGCGCGAGCGCGCGGCACGCGACCTGCTGATGCGGGAAGTGCACCACCGCGTGCGCAACAGCCTGCAGATCGCGCAGACCGTGCTGCGACTGCAGGCCCGCGCGCCGGGAGCGGAGGCGGCGCGCGAGCCGCTGGAGGAGGCGGCGCAGCGTGTCATGACGATCGCCGCGGTGCATCAGCGCCTCTATGCCGGCCCTTCGGTCGGGCGGGTGGCGCTGCTGCCCTATCTGCAGGGGCTGATCGAGGACCTTGCCGCCTCGACCGGCGCCGCCGCCTCCGGCCGCGCGGTGCGGCTGGAAGTGGCGGGGCCGGGGGAGGCGGCGGTGTGGGATGCCGACCGCGCGACGACGCTCGGCCTGGTCACGACGGAGCTGGTGACGAACGCGCTGAAATACGGCGCCGGGGCGGTGACGGTGCGCTTCGAGTCGGAGGCGGAGGAACAGGGCGCCGCGCGGCTGATGGTGGAGGATGAGGGGGCGGGGCCGCCGGAGGGGTTCGATCCCAGGGCGAGCCGAGGGCTTGGGATGCGGTTGCTTGGCTCCCTGCTGCGCGGCGGCGGCCTGGCGCTCGAGCGGGCGGCCGAGGGGCGGACGCGGTTCGTGGCGACGCTGGCGAGGACGAATGGGAATGGCGGGGGGGTGTGCTGAGCCTCACCCGACTGCCCCCGCCCCCCGCAGCGCCGCGATCTCCTCCGCCCCGAACCCCCACGCCGCCAGCACGGCCTCCGTATGCTCGCCGCGCAGCGGCGGCGGCAGCCCCGCCTCGGCCGGCGTCGCCGAGAAGCGCGGCGCCGGCGCGGGCTGCATCGCGCCCTCCCGCATCTCGAACAGACGCCGCGCAACGGCATGCGGATGGCGCGGCGCCTCCTGCAGGTCGAGCACCGGCGCGACGCAGGCATCGCTGCCCGCGAACACGACGGTCCAGTCGTCGCGCGTCCGCGTGCGGAACGCCGCCGCGAGCGCCTCCCGCAGCGCTGGCCAGCGCGCCGGCTCCATCCGCCCCTCGAAGCCCTCCGGGTCCAGGCCGAGGCGCGCAAGCAGCTCCGCGAAGAATTGCGGCTCGATCGGCCCGACAGCCAGGTAGCGGCCATCGGCGCATTCATAGGTGTCGTACCAGGGCGCCGCGCCATCCAGGAAATTCGCGCCGCGCGCGTTCCGCCAGCGCCCGCGCGCCAGCGCCGCGTAGATCGGTGCCATCAGCAGCGCCGCACCGTCCAGCATGGCGGCATCCACCACCTGGCCCTCTCCGGTGCGCGCCGCGTGCAGCAGCGCCGCCAGCATGCCGACCGCGAGCAACATGCCGCCCCCGCCATAATCGCCGACCAGGTTGAGCGGCGGCACCGGCCGCTCCCCGGCGCGGCCGATGGACCAGAGCGCGCCTGAGAGCGCGATGTAGTTGATGTCGTGCCCCGCCGTCCGGGCGAGCGGCCCGTCCTGCCCCCAGCCCGTCATCCGCCCATAGACGAGGCGCCTGTTGCGCGCGAGGCACGCCTCCGGCCCCAGGCCGAGGCGCTCCATCACGCCGGGACGGAAGCCCTCGATCAGCCCGTCCGCGCGCTCGATGAGGCGCAGCGCCGCCTGCACCGCCTCCGGCTTCTTCAGGTCCAGGGCGACACTGCGCCGGCCGCGGCCGACGAAATCCTGGCGCGAGCCAGGCGGGCCCTCCGTGCGGTCCAGCCGCACCACCTCCGCTCCCAGATCGGCCAGCACCATGCCGCAGAAGGGGCCGGGCCCGATGCCGGCGAATTCGAGCAGGCGCAGGCCCTGCAACGGTCCCATGGCGCGTCCTCCCCGGCCGGCACGCTACCAGCCGCGGCGCGATTTGACAGCGGCCGCGCCGGCGCAGGAGGCTGCCGCAACCGAGGGAGGAGGCCAGCATGGCCCGTCGCAGCGCCGCGCATTTCCTGCTTGAGGGCCTGACCGAGCTCGGCGTGGACTACCTGTTCTGCAACCTGGGCACCGACCACGCGCCGCTGATCGAGGAGATGGCGCGCTGGGACCAGGGCAACCGCAGGCGCCCGCCCGCCATCGTCTGCCCGCATGAGAACGTGGCCGTGCACATGGCCGGCGGTTACGCCATCGCCACGGGACGCGGCCAGGCGGTGCTGGTGCATGTGGATGCCGGCACGGCGAATGCGGCGATGGCGCTGCACAATCTCTGCCGCGGCCGCATACCGGTCTTCGTCATGGCCGGGCGCGCGCCCTTCACCACGCGGAACGAGATGCTCGGCTCCCGCGACACCTATGTCCACTTCATCCAGGACCCCTACGACATCGGCTCCATCGTGCGGCCCTACACGAAGTGGGAATACGGCCTGCCCTCCGGCATCGTGGCGAAGGAGCTGCTCTCCCGCGGCCACGCCATGATGCAGTCCGACCCGCAGGGCCCGGTCTTCATGACCCTGCCGCGGGAGATCCTGGCCGACAGCGTGGAGGAGGAGCAGGTCCACAGCTTCCCGCCCGCGCGCCACGGCCCGGTGCGCGCCGGCGGCGCCGACCCGGAGGTGGCGAAGGCGATCGCGCAGCGGCTGATGGCCGCCGAGAACCCCATCGCCTTCTGCGGCTATCTCGGCCGCCGCGCGGACGCCGTCGCCGCGCTGGACGCGCTGGCGCGCGAGGCCGGCATACGCGTCGTCTCGCACTTCCCGGTCCATATGAACTGCCCGGCGGACAGCCCCTGCTTCGCCGGCTTCGACCCCGGCCCGCTGCTCGCCGAAGTGGATTGCGGCCTGCTGCTGGACACCGACGTGCCCTGGGTGCCGGCCAACACGCCGGAGCGGCCGGAGACCTTCTGGATCCAGGTGGATGTGGACGCTGCCAAGGCCGGGCTGCCGATCTGGAACTTTCCGGGCGACATCCGCGTGCAGGCGGATTGCGCGACGGTGCTGCGCCAGGTGCTGGAGGCGGTGCGGGCACTCGCCGACGACGCCTTCCGCGCGAAGGTCACCGCGCGCATCGAGGGCTGGGCACCGTCCCGCGCCGCGCGGCTGCGGAAGCTCGCACAGCAGGCGGCGGATCCGGGCGAGCCCGACGCGCTCGGCGTGCCCTTCCTGCTGGCGGCCATCGCCCGGCGCATCGGCCCCGCCGACATCGTGGTGAACGAGGCGATCCGCAACGGCAAGCTGGTGGAGGACCACATCCCCCGCACCCTGCCCGGCAGCTTCGTGGGCTTCGCCGGCGGGGGCCTCGGCTTTTCCGGCGGCGTCGCGCTCGGCCTCAAGCTGGCGCGGCCGGAGGCGCGGATCATCCAGGTGGTGGGCGATGGCAGCTTCCACTTCTCCGCACCGGACAGCGTCTATGCGGTCGCGCAGACCCACGGCCTGCCGATCCTCACCATCGTGCTCGACAACCGTGGCTGGGCGGCGGTGAAGGAGGCGACGCGGCGCGTCTATCCGGGCGGCGTGGCGGCAGAGCGCGAGGCCTGGATGGCGCGCCTCGACGCCCGCGGGGAGCGCCGCTTCGAGGAGGTGGCCCGCGCCTTCGGCGCGCATGGCGAGCGCGTCACCCGGGCCGAGGAGCTGGAGGCGGCACTCGATCGCTGCCTCGCGGCGCTGGACCGCGGCCAGGCGGCGGTGCTCACGGCGCGCGTCACGCCGCTGTAGGGTAGATCGCGCACGGGCGTGAACGCCCGGAAGCGTGAATCTGTTCTTCCATCGAGGCGCGAGAGCGGTTGCCGCGAGCACAGGCGAGTGGCAACCGCTCTGGGCGCTTCCTGGCCTGACCGCGTGGTCAGGCCTCGCACGCGGGTGCGGTGCCTGCGCCGCAGCGCGCGGACTTGCGGGGTGCTCGCGCGCCTTTCATGCGCGCGCAGGGCCGCGCGGGGCGTTAATCGCGAGGTTGCGCCCGGACCCGTGCAAGCAGGCCCGCAAGATGAACACAATGTCCTTCACCGATCTCCGCCACTACCGCGCGCCGGAACTCGACGCGCTGCGCGGCCTGGCGGCCCTGATGATCGTCGGCACCCATGTGCTGAGCCTCGGCTTCGTCCTGCCGGCCAATATCGCCCATCTGCTGGACGCGACGCCGCTGCGCGCCATCCATACCGGCCGGGCGCCCGTGCTGTTCTTCTTCGTCCTCTCCGGCTACGTGCTGACGCGGGCGCTGATGGGGCTCTCCGGCAGCGGCATCCTGGTCTATGCCGGCCAGCGGACCCTGCGGCTGCTGCTGCCTGTCGCCGGCGCCGTGCTGCTCTCCGCCGGGTTGCAGCGGCTGTTCGACTCCGGGCCGCTCCCCACCGGCGGCTGGGACCTCGCGCGGCTGTGGGAGGACCCGGCGCGGCCCGGCATCCTGCTGCGCCAGGCGCTGCTGATCGGCGCCGATCACGACTTCACCTTCGACATCCCGCTATGGACGCTGGTGCATGAATGGCGGCTCTCCCTCGCGCTGCCGGCGGTGCTGCTGTTCCGCCGGCGGCCGGCCCTGCTCATCGCTCTCGCCCTGGTGCTGCACGCCGCCGCCATCGCGGAGGGCGTCGCGCCCAATGTCGCCCAGCTCGGCCCGCGCCTCGCCTCCACCCTGGCCGCCACCGCCTATTTCGCGCTGCCCTTCGCCGCCGGCGCGGCGCTGCAGCTGACCGGCGGGCTGCCACCGCTGTTCGGCCCGCTGCGGCAGGCGGCCTGGATCGGCGTGGTCACCGCCGCGGCGCTGCCCTCCGACCTCGCGGTCATCGCCGGCGCGGTGCTGCTGATCGCCCTCGCGCGCCCGCCCTCCCCCACCGCGCGCTGGCTGCGGCAGCCACTGCCCGTGGGTCTCGGGCGGATCTCCTACAGCCTCTATCTCGTGCACATGCCGGTGCTGGCCGCCGCCGTGCACGCCTCGCGCGAGGTGCTGCCCCACTGGGTTGCGCTGCTGCTCGCCGTGCCCGTGGTGCTGCTTGTCGCGATCGGCTTCCACGCGGCGGTGGAAGGGCCGGCGCACCGGCTGGCGCGCTGGCTGGGCCGCGCCGCACCGCGGCTGTTGCCCACTCACCCGATTGTGCCGCGCACGAACGGATAATTGCGCTGCGGCGGTTGAAATTCCCGTCTAGCGTCCGCCCGCCGGTGAACTGCTGAAACTGGAGCGGATGCATGGACGTGGCGGTGTTCGCGCGCGATGGGGCGACGCGCGAGGAGAGTTTCGACGCCGTGGTGGCGCGCATGGCGCCGGCGGAGCGGCTGATGGCCGAGAGCGCGGCGCTGCGCGAGCGCTACCTGGCCGCGAAGCCCTATCCGCACCTGGTGCTGGACGGGTATTTCGCGGAGGACGTGCTGGATCGCCTGGCGGCCGAGTTCCCCGAGCGCGGCGGGCGCGACTGGCTGTCCTACGACACCGCCAACGAGGTGAAGCAGACCTCGCGCGGCGTGCTGGATCTCTCGGCCTTCGCTCAGGCCTTCCTGTGGCGCATGTGCTCCACCCCGATGATGCAGGCGCTGCGCGCCGTCACCGGCCAGGCCGATCTCTGCGTCGACCCGCTGTTCCATGGCGGCGGTCTGCACGAGAGCTTCCGCGGCGGCTGGCTGAACATGCACGCCGACTGGACGCAGCACCCGGTGCTGCCGCTGGTGCGGCGGATCAACCTGATCGTCTACCTGAACCGGGAGTGGGACCCGGCCTGGGGCGGCGCGCTCGAGCTGTGGGACAATGCGACCAAGACCTGCGGCGCGAAGGTGGCGCCGCTGTTCAATCGCGCGGTGATCTTCCCGACGACGGAGGAGACGCTGCACGGCTTCCCCGAGCCGATGACCTGCCCGGCGGACCGCTCGCGCAAGTCGGCCTCCTTCTTCTACTGGAGCCCGGATACGGGGGCGATCGAGAAGGGGGCACCGATCAGCTTCCTGCAAGGGACGCAGAAGACCCGGATGCGGGCCTTCCTGCGGTCGCTGGTGCCGCCGGCGGCGTTTCAGGCGCGGGATTGGGTGCGGGCGAGGATGAGGTGAGGGCGTAGGTTGCCCTGATGAGGTAAGGGCGTAGGTTGCCTT
>DASQVL010000156.1:0-3155 GCA_035640795.1 Crenalkalicoccus sp.
ATGCCGGTCCGGCGCGGAGGATCGGCGCCGCGGTGGCGGACGCAGCGGCGGTCGCCAACAGGCGCCGGCGGTGCAGGATCGGCATGATGGTCCTCCTGGGCCTGCCTGACGCGATTCCGGTCGCGCCTGGGATCACTGATACGGCGCTGCATAGATCCTGACTTGCAGCCTGCGAAGCAGGCTGCGCGGCCTCCGGCATGAGATGGACGGATCCGCAGGCATTGCCTCCGGTGGCACGCTGCGCCCATGCCTCACCCGGACCGCCGTCACGCCACGAAGTGGCGGTGCCCGCGGTCTCCAAGGCCTGTCCGGAGAAGGCGCCGGCCCGGTAGGGCTGCCACAGCATCTTCAGCAGCAGCGCCGCGATTACCGCGTCGATGTTCACGCAGTAGATGTTGCGCGACACCCCGGCCTCGAACAGCGCCTGGACGAGCGCGTGGTAGAAATCGTGGAAGGCGTTGTAATCGTCGCGCCGCTCGAACAGCTCGCGCACATGGACCTCGCGCGGGTCGTGGTTGACCGGGCGGTCCTTGAAAACCGGATGGTTGATGCCCGGGACCTTGTGGATGTCGAGGCTGCCGACCGACTTGCGGTGGGACTTGTAGCGCGCGTACTCCTCGGCGCAGCGCGTCGCCAGGGCCTTCAGGTCAACCTCGTGCCCCGGATCGGCCGGGTCGTCCAGGTCCGCGTCGAGGAACATATCGATGAGGAAGGCGATGCCCTCGTAGCCGTTGCCGCCATGGGCGTAGCCGGAGTGGGTGAGGAGGCCCACCATAGCCGTGGCGATCGATCAGCGCCCTGATCTGCTCCTCGCTCGTATCCGGCCCCAGCACATCGGCTCCGCCCCGGGTCAGAGCGCTGGCCGTCCCGGGAGAGGCCCGGAGGCCTGTCGAGTCACCGGCCCGGCGCGTTGCGGGGCTGAGCGGGTCCGGGCGCGGGTCCCGGTCCGGGCGCCGAGGGCGAGCTTCCCATGAGCTGCCGATAGAGCTGGTCCACCTCCGCGGCGTCGCGCGACTGCTGCTGGGGGTTGGGTGCGAGGCCTTGCGCCTGCTCGAGACTTTCCGCCTCGGCCTGGGTGGGGTCGTGGTGCCGCCAATCGTAGGTGTTGCCGATGCGCGCGGGTGGGGCGGCCGAGCCGCCACCTTGCTGCGCGCGGCTGGACCCGCCGGGGAGGGCCGCGATCGGCAGCGCCAGCGCGGCCGCGAGGAGGAAGGTGGCCGTCGGCGTGCGGCGGCTGCAAGCGGTGCTCATGGCGGTCCATCCTTGCTCACATGGCGGCTGCGCCCCGCGGCATGTAGGGAACCGCATCTGCTGCAATCCGGTCCAGTGCAGACCACTCACGGGAAAGTGCGACGCCTCAGCTCGCGGGGCTCACTCCACGCGGAGGATGAGTGATGCGCCGATGATCCGGGCGCTCCGTATGCCATCGAAGGTCGCGTCGAGGCTGCCCGCGATCGCCTCCGGCAGCGGCGTGCCGGCGGCGGCGCCCAGCAGCGCGTCCGGAAGCTCGGCGGAGATGTCGCGGTCGGCGAGCCAGCAGCGGATCCGCTCCAGCCCCGGTGGCCCGGTGCGCAGTCCGCGGGCGATTCGGGGCCCGGGGATCGTGGTGGGCATCGCGGCCGAGAGGCGGGCCCCGCCCGCGGCCCCGGCCGGGAAGATCGCCTGCGCGGAGCCGTCGCCGCGCACGGAGACGCAGAACAGGTACCCATCGACGCTCGACACCAGAGTGAGCGCCACGGAGTCGCCCGGGCGGTAGCGCGGCTCGCGTCCGCGGTCGGTGGTCAGCCAAAGCTCCGGCGCCGCCGTGGTGCGGGCCAGGCGGCGGAGCGCCGGCTCGAATTGCTCGCGGCACCCGAGCAGCATGCCCTGGGCGATCGCCGCCGGGTCTGCGCCCACCTCCGTCGCGGCGAAGCGGAAGGCCTGGGCGCTCTGCGGTTCGCCATTCACCAGGATCTCGAACCGGTCGCCGTCCTCGATCGGCACGTCGTAGGGCCATTCAATGCGGTCAACGCCCGCCGGCCAGGCGAGCGGACGGGTGCTGCCGCGCCGCCGCAGCGCAAGCTCGGCCGTCCCGTCCGGGCGGTTGATCAGCCAGACGGCGTCGGCGCGGGAGAGGCAGTGCGTGCCCGACCGCTGCACGTCCACATGGACGTCGCCCGCGCGCGCCGGCGGCGGCAGGGCGAGGCTGGTGGCCCGCGTGCCGCCGATGACGCTGGCATCCACACCGCGCAGCCGCAGCGCCTCCGCGAGCAGCGCGGCGGAAGGGGCACCATCGCGGGCGGCCGGCGTCGCAACGCCTTCCAGCGAGGTCTCCAGCGGCCCGCGCAGCCGCAGCATCAGCCCGGAGCGGAGCAGCAGCGTGACGCTGGCGCCCTCCGGCAGGCGCAGCGCCTCGCCGGCGGCGATCACCATGCCGGGCGCATAGCCGGGCGCGTTCGAGGCCAGCAGCACGGCCTCCTCGGCCGCCATGGCGCGTACCGGTGCCACCGCGCAGCCGAGCAGCAGCGCCAGTACCAGCCGCACATGGCCCGGCAGCCGGCGGCGCCGCCCCGGTCCGATGCCGTGGCCCGCCGCCGGGAACGCCTGGACCATCACGCCCTCCTCGCCTGTAGCCATGGTTTTCAGTGGCCTGCTGGTCCGCTCCGTTCGCAGCAGATCATGATCCGTCGACCTGCGCGGGCCGCCCCCGAATGTGGTAGAGCGCCGCGCGTGACGCCGGTAAAATTGCTCGATCTCGCGACGCCCGGCCATGCAGGTGCAGGGTGCCGCAGGGTCCGGGTTGCCCAGCCTCCAGGAGCGGGAAGATGACGCGCACCCATGTCGCCGCGGCGTCGGCCTTCGCCGCGCTGCTGCTGGTCGGCGCGGCCGGCGGATTCGCGCAGCAGCGCCCCATGCCCGACAACGCCCGCGTGTACATCATCTGGCCGTCCGACGGCGCGGTGGTGCGCGGCGCCATCTGGGTGCGCATGGGACTCAGCGGGGCCGGCATTGCACCCGCCGGCGTGGAGAAGGCCAACACCGGCCATCATCACCTGCTCATCGACGCGTCGCTGCCGCCGATGGATCAGCCGATCCCGAACGACCGCAACCATCTGCATTTCGGCCTGGGCCAGACCGAGACCTATATCGACCTGCCACCCGGCCGGCACACGCTG
>DASQVL010000157.1:0-15630 GCA_035640795.1 Crenalkalicoccus sp.
GACGCTTCGCCGCGACCAGTCGCCGTGCCGCCTCCGTCGCCACCAGGAAGGCGCCGCGCAGGTTCACGTCCAGCACGCTGTCCCAGTCCGCCTCGTCCTGCTGCAGGGCGGGCTTGGTCACGGCGATGCCGGCATTGTTGACAACCACGTCGCAGGGCGCGCCGAAGGCGGCCTCCGCCGCGTCCATTCCCTGCGCCACCGCGGCGGCGCCGGTCACGTCCAGCGGCACTGCCGCGGCACGTGGCCCGAGCTCCGCCGCCAGCGCCGCCACCGCCTCCGGCCGTCGTGCGGCCAGCACCACCCGCGCGCCCGCATCGTGCAGCACGCGCGCGAAATGCGCGCCGAGCGCGCCGGAGGCGCCGGTGACCAGCGCCACCGAGCCTTCGAGGGAGAAGAGCCGCGCCGCCTCCATGCTGCCTCCTCAGCCCAGCATGCCGGACAGGCGGGCGAGGTCCGAAGCCGCTTCCGCCGCCATGCGCCGCACCACCTCGCCCGCCGGCTCCACCGCCTGCACCAGGCCGACCGCCTGGCCGGCCCAGACGAAGCTTTCCTCCAGCGCGCCGTCATCCGTGCCGCGCGCGTTCACCTCGCCGCGCACCATGGCGACGATGTCGGCCGCGGGCGCGCCCGCCGCCTCCGCCTCGGCGATGCGCTTCGCATAGGGGCTGGCGAGCACGCGCCCGGGAATGCCGAGGCTGCGCTTGATGATCATGGTCTCGCCCGGCGCGGCCGCGGCGAGGGCCTGCTTGTAGGCGGGATGCGCATGCGCCTCCGCGGTCGCCACGAAGCGCGTGCCCATCTCCACCCCCTCCGCGCCCAGCGCCAGCGCGGCGAGCAGCCCGGCGCCGGTGGCGATGCCGCCCGAGGCGAGGACGGGGATGGAGACGGCGGCGGCGACGCGCGGCACCATGACCATCGTCGTCTCCTCGCCGCGGCCGAGATGGCCGCCGCCCTCATAGCCCACCGTGGCCACCATGTCGGCGCCGGCCGCCTCCGCCTTGCGGGCGAGCTCCGGCCCCGCGGTCAGCACCAGCGTGCGGGCGCCGGCCTCGCGGCAGCGCGCGAGGAAGGGCGCGGGATTGCCGGCGGTCAGCGCGATGACGCGCACGCCCTCCGCCAGCGCCGCGTCCAGCAACGGCGTGATGTCGGTGCGGCCGATCGGGAAGTTCACGCCGAAGGGCCGGTCGGTCATCGCGCGGCAGCGGCGGATCTCGGCCCGCAGACGCTCCGGCGTATCCAGCCCGACGCTGCTGATCTGGCCGAGCCCGCCGGCATTGGAGACGGCGGCGGCGAGATCGGCGAGGGCGACGCGCGCGAGGCCGCCCTGCACGATCGGGTAGCGGATGCCGAGCAGCTCGGTGACACGGGTGCGGATGGCGGTGGGCGCTTCGACCATGCCGCTCACTCCACCGTCGCGCCGGTCAGCCTCACCGCATCCGCCCATTTCGCCACCTCCGTGCGCAGGAAGGCGCCGAACTGATCGGGCGTCATCGGCCGGGGCAGCGCGCCGATGCGGCGCACCGGCGCCGCGCCCTCCTCGGTCGCCAGCGCGGCGCGGATGGCCTCGGCAATCGCCGCGACGATCGCGGGCGGGGTGCCCGCCGGCGCGAGCAGGGATTGCCAGGCCGTCACCTCGAAGCCCGGCAGCGGCACCGCCTCGGCCGCCGTGGGCAGGTCCGGCCAGTCCGGATGCCGCTCGGCGGTGGAGATCGCAAGCGCCCGCACCTTCTCCGCGCGCATCTGCGCCGCCAGCGGCGGCAGGTTCTCGAACAGCGCCTGCACCCGGCCGGCGACCAGGTCCGTCACGGCGGGCGTGGAGCCGCGATAGGGCACGTGCACGCCAGGCGGCGCGCCGATGGCGTGCAGGAACATCGCCATGGTGAGATGCGGGATGGTGCCGATGCCGGCCGAGCCATAGGTAATGCCGCCCGGAGTCATCCGCGCCAGGCGCACGAAGGCCGCGGCGCTCTGCGCCGGGGTGTCGAGGCTCACCGCCAGCACGTTCGGCACGGCGCCGAGCAGCGTCACCGGCGCGAAGTCGCGCAGCAGGTCGAAGGAGAGGTTCCGGTAGAGCGTCTGGTTGATCGCCGCCGCGCCGGCGGCAACCCCCAGCGTCTGGCCGTCCGGCGCCGCGCGCGCCACCGCCTCCAGCCCGACATTGCCGCCGGCGCCTGGCCGGTTCTCCACCACGAAGGGCTGGCCGAAGGCGCGGCCGAGCACATCGGCGGCGAAGCGGCCGAGCAGGTCGTTGGCGCCGCCCGGGACGAAGGTGGCGACGATGCGCACCGGCCCGTTCGGCCAGGCGGGCGCGCCGAGGCCAGGGGCGGCCAGCGTCGCGCCGGCGGCGGCCAGCAGGGCGCGTCTATGCACGCCTCGCCCCCCGGATCATGTCGCGGGCGATCAGCAGCTGCTGGATCTGGGAGGCACCCTCGAAGATGCGGAACAGCCTGGCGTCGCGGTAGAGCTGCTCCACCGGCGTGCCGCGCATGTAGCCGGCGCCGCCATGCACCTGCACGGCGCGGTCGGCGACGCGGCAGACCATCTCGGAGGCGAAGAGCTTGCAGCAGGCGATGTCGGCGACGAGCGGCCCCTGCGCCTCGCCGGCCGCGTCGAAGGCGCGCGCGGTCTCCAGGATCATGCTGCGCGCCGCCAGCAGCTCTGCCCGGCTGTCGGCGAGCATGGCCTGCACCAGCTGGAACTCGGCGAGCGGCTGGTCGAACTGGCGCCGCTGCATCGCGTAGGACAGCATCTCCTCGACCAGCCGCTGCGCCTGGCCGGCGCAGGTGACGGCGACGTGCAGCCGGGCGTGGTTGATGCCGCGCATCGCCGTCTTGAACCCGCCACCCTCGCGCTCGCCGATGAGGGCGGAGGCGGGGACGCGCACGCCCTCGAAATAGACCTCCGAAGTCGCGCTGCCATCCTGGCCCATCTTGCGGTCCGCCGGGCCGCAGCGGAGGCCGGGCGTGCCCGCGGGGACGATGAAGGCGGAGATGCCGGCGGCATCGCGGCTTTCGGGATCGGTGCGCGCCATGACGATGAAGACCTGGGCCTGGCGGGCATTGGTGATGTAGCGCTTCACGCCCTCGATCACGTACTCGCCGCCGTCCCGCCGCGCCCGGGTGCGCAGGCCGCCGGCGTCGGAGCCGTGCTCCGGCTCGGTCAGGCAGAAGGCCGCCGTCGCCTCGCCGGAGGCCATGCGCGGAAGCCAGTCCTGCCGCTGCGCCTCCGTCCCGTTGTAGAGGATGGGCTGGCTGCCCAGGCCGATTGTGGTCGAGAAGCGGGCGCGGTAGACGGCGGAGGCGCGCGTCACCTCCAGCATCACCCGCACCTGCTGTTCCATCGAGAGGCCGCCGCCGCCATAGCGGGTGGGGATGGAGATGCCGAAGAGCCCGGCCTCCCGCAGCAGCCGGGTCAGGTCCTCGGGCAGCGTCTCCTGGCCCTCGAGGCGCGGCTCGGCCGGGATCAGCCGATCGGCGACCAGCCGGCGGACGGCGTCGAGATAGGCGTCGAACGCGGCCGCGTCGGGGGCTTCCGTCATTTTGGGCGTCTCCTCGGGGCCGGAGTGTCTGCCTCGGCGCGCCGGCGGGTCAAGCGGCGCCCCTTCCCAGGGCGCGACGCGGATGCCAAGCATCGCGCGACAGCCTCCGGGGGCAGCCATGCCGCGCGCGCTCAGGGTCGCGGTCCAGATGGACCCGATCGAGACGATCAACATCGACGCCGACAGCACCTTCGTCCTGATGCTGGAGGCGCAGGCGCGCGGCCACGCCCTGTGGCACTACCTGCCGCGCGACCTGGCGCTCCTCGGCGGCCGCGTCACCGCCTTCGCGCGCCCCGTGACCGTGGAGCGGAAGCATGGCGCCCATTGGCGCTTCGGGGCGGAGGAGGAGCTCGATCTCGGCCAGCTGGACGTGGTGCTGATGCGCCAGGACCCGCCCTTCGACATGGCCTACATCACGGCGACGCACATCCTGGAGCACATCCACCCGCGGACGCTGGTGGTGAACGATCCGGCCGCCGTGCGCAACGCGCCGGAGAAGCTCTTCGTGACGCACTTCCCGGAGCTGATGCCGGAGACGCTCGTCACCTCCGACCGCCGCCGCATCGCGGCCTTCCGGGAAAAGCACGGCGACATCATCCTGAAGCCGCTGTTCGGCAATGGCGGGGCGGGCGTGTTCCACCTGCGGCCCGATGATCCGAACCTCGCCGCGCTGCTCGAGATGTTCACCGAACGCTCGCGCGAGCCGCTGGTGGTGCAGAAATACGTCCCGGCCGTGCGGCAGGGTGACAAGCGGATCATCCTGGTGGATGGCGTGGCGATGGGCGCGATCAACCGCGTGCCGGCGGCGGGCGAGGCGCGCAGCAACATGCATGTCGGCGGAAGGCCGGAGAAGACGGAGCTGACGGAGCGCGAGCGGGAGATCTGCGCGGCGATCGGGCCGGAGCTGAAGGCGCGCGGGCTGATCTTCGTCGGGATCGACGTGATTGGCGGGTACCTGACGGAGGTCAACGTCACCTCGCCGACCGGGCTGCAGGAGGTGGCGCGGTTCGATGGCGTGCGGATCGAGCGGGCGATCTGGGACGCGATCGAGGCCCGGCGGGGAGGGTAGGGCCCGGCCGGCGTCGAGCGTCGGTCAGGGAAACCGGCCGGGTGGAGCGAGCGGGCCAAGCCGCGAGACGGAAAGAGGCCCAGAAAAAGGTAGGTGGGGGTCTTGGGGGAGGAAGTTCTCTCCCTCCACCAAGGGCAACCCACGCTGTTGTCCGTGGCCTGCTGGTCCGCTCCTTTCGCTGCTGAAGCAGCGAACTTCGCGGGCAGGACACTACCTCCTCCTGCACCCGAGATGCGGCCGCGCGACGCCGCGCGCCTTCGGCGGCGGAAAGCGCATCACCGGCGCCATCCCCGGCGCGCACAGCCCCGCCGTCAGCCGCACCGGCAGCGGCACCGCACCGCCATGCACGAAGGCCGCCCCCAGTCGCGCCAGCACCACGCGACGCTGGTAGTCGAGCCCCCGTTCCACCTCTGCCGAATGATACTGCGCCACCGCCTGCGCCCAGTCGCCGGTGCGCGCCCTGAGCTCCCGCAGGAAGGCGATCGCGTAGCGGACATTGGCGGCAGGGTCGAAGGCCGTCTCCAGGCTCGGGAAGGCCTGGGGGTGCCAGGCCAGGTTCACCTGCATGCAGCCCACATCCACCGAATTCGACCCGCGCGCGAGCAGGGATGACACCTCCGCGAGCGCGGTCGCCCGGTCCGCTGGCAGGTGGCCCTCGCCGCCGGCGTTCCAGGCCCAGGGCCAGGGCGCGATGCGCCCGGTGCGCGGGTCGGCGCGCCCACTCTCCACCAGCGCGATGGCGCCGAGCAGCCCGGGCGGGATGCCGCTGCCGGGCTCCGCCGCGGCAATGGCCTGGCGGCAGAGCTCCGCATCCGGCACCGGGTCGGCCCGCGCCAGGGCGGGCAGCAGCAGAAGCAGGAACGCCAGCGCGCGCGCCATGCCGCCCCATGGCAGGGCCGGCGGCGCGCGGTCAACCGATCGCGTCGCCCAGCAGGACGCCCAGCAGCAGCCTGGCGTTCAGCGCCAGGATCAGCGCCGCCGAGGCCCAGCCCAGCCAGAGCTGCCAGCCCGGGGCGACCAGCGCGCCCATCCGCCGACGGTCGCCGGCCACCAGCATCAGCGGCACCACGGCGAAGGGCAGCTGCAGGGAGAGAATGACCTGGGAGAGCACCAGCAGCTCCGCCGTCCCGCTCTCTCCATAGGCCCAGGTGACGGCAACGGCGGGAATGATGGCGAGCAGCCGGGTGATCATCCGCCGCAGAACGGGCGGCAGCCGGAGGCCGAGGAACCCCTCCATCACCACCTGGCCGGCGAGCGTCGCGGTGACCGTGGCGTTCAGCCCGCAGGCAAGGAGCGCCACGGCGAACAGGATCGCCGCCGCGGCGGTGCCGACCATTGGCGTCAGCAGGGCATAGGCCTGCTGGATCTCCGCAACCTCGGTCCGGCCGCCGGCATGGAAGACCGCCGCGGCGGTGACCAGGATGGCGGAGTTCACCAGCAGCGCGACCATCAGCGCCAGGCTGCTGTCCCAGCTGGCGAAGCGCACCGCCTCCCGCCTCGCTTCCGGGTCGGTGCCGTAGGCGCGGGACTGCACCACCGCCGTGTGCAGGTAGAGGTTGTGCGGCATCACCGTCGCACCCAGGATGCCGATGGCGAGGTAGAGCTGCGTCGGGTCCTCCACGATGGAGGGGCTGGGCACGTAGCCGGCGAGGAGCTGCCCCCAGTCCGGGTGGCTGAGGACGAGCTGGACCGCGAAGCAGCCGAAGATCAGTGCGATCAGCCCGGCCACCAGCGCCTCCAGCCAGCGCACGTTGCGGTGCTGCAGCCAGAGGATCAGCAGCGCATCGAACGCCGTCAGCAGCACGCCGGCCAGCAGCGGGATGCCGAACAGCAGCTGCAGCGCAATCGCCGTGCCGATCAGCTCGGCGAGGTCGGTCGCGCAGATGGCGAGCTCGGCCAGCACCCAGAGGCCGAGATTGACCGGGCGGGGAAAGCGATCCCGGCAGAGCTGGGCGAGGTCGCGCCCGGTGGCGATGCCGACCCGGGCGGAAAGCGCCTGCAGCAGCATCGCCATGAGCGAGGCCAGCAGCGCGACGGAGAGCAGCGTGTAGCCGAAGGCCGAGCCGGCGGCGAGCGCGGTCGCCCAATTGCCCGGGTCCATGTAGCCGACGGCGATCAGGTAGCCGGGGCCGAGGAAGGCAGCGAAGCGGCGCAGCGACCGCGCGGCGTCCGGCACCTGCACGCTGCGATGCATTTCCGGCAGGCTGACGCCGTCCCGCGCATCGGGCTGGCGCGCCACCGCGCGCGGCTCGGTCAACACGGCCGGCCGCCGACGCTTGAACAGGTCTTCATCTCTACAGGCATATGCTGTCTTTTCAGCCGCTTAGCCCGGAAGTGTTGCGCCTGAGCAGCGGCGTCAAGCCCCGGCTTGCCGCGCTGCCGCCCGCGGGCGAGGCTCGGCCGACCAGGAGATGACGTGGATGCGGCGGATTGCGGACGACGAGGTCGTTGAGCTGGCGGAGATGTTCCGCCTGATGAGCGACCCGACGCGGTTGCGCATCATCCTGGCCTGCCTCGACCGGGCCGCCGCGGTGGGGGAGATGGCCGACCGGCTCGGCATCTCCGCCTCCCTCGTCTCCCACCACCTGCGCCTGCTGCGCGCGGCGCGGCTCCTGCAGGCGGACCGGCGCGGGCGGCAGGTCTTCTACGTGGTCGGCGACGAGCACATCCGCTCCATGCTGTCCGACATGGTGGACCATGTGGCGGAGGGCGAGGCGGAGGTCGATGCGGGCGGCTGACGCCAGCGGGCCAGGGCCTTGCTCTGCCGGCGCGGCGGGCCTCACCCGCAACGAGGGCAACGGCCAGCGCGGGCAACGGCTTGTGCGCTGCGGCGCCGCAAGACTATGGTCCGGCCGCGCGGCGCCCGGGGGCGCCCCGCATGGCGAGCCACGGCCCGAGGGCGGGTCCCGCGGTGGGATGGGATTGGGTGATGCGGCGGTTCTTCGGTTGGCGTTCCGGTTGGGCGGCAGGCCTCCTTGCCCTGGCCTCGGCGGCAGCACTGCCGGCCTTTGCGCAGCAGGACGCCGCGGCGCCTGCCGCCGGCGGCGTGCCGGTCTTCGCGCCGGAGCCCTGGGCGGTCGCGCTGCAGCCGGCGGGCGGGCCGGTGAAGGAAGCGATCCACGACTTCAACAACCTCGTCCTCTACATCATCATCGCCATCACCGCCTTCGTGCTGGTGCTGCTCGCCTGGGTGGTCTGGCGCTACCGCGCCGCGGCCAACCCCACGCCGTCCCGCACCAGTCACAACACGATCATCGAGATCACCTGGACGGTGGTGCCGGTGCTGATCCTGGTGATCATCGCCATCCCGTCCTTCCGGCTGATCTACTACGAGGACCGGCCGCGCGACCCGCAGATGACGATCAACGTGCAGGGCCGGCAGTGGTACTGGCACTACGAGTACCCGGACCAGGGCAACCTCGCCTTCGACAGCCGGCCCATCCCGAGCGATGAGCTGAAGCCCGGCCAGTTGCGCAACCTCTCGGTGGATGAGCCACTGATCATTCCGGTCGGGGCGGACATCCGCATCCTGACCACCGGCCAGGACGTGATCCACAGCTTCTTCGTCCCCTCGCTTGGCGTGCAGAAGTACAGCATCCCGGGGCGGACGCTGGAGACCTGGTTCCGCGCCGACCAGCCGGGCATCTTCTACGGCGAATGCAACCAGATCTGCGGCACGAACCACTGGTTCATGCCGATCGAGGTGCATGCCGTGCCGAAGGCGGAGTTCGAGGCCTGGGTGGCGCAGGCCAAGAAGAAGTACGCCGGTACCGATGGCGCGCCCGCGGCGGCGCCCGCCGCGGTACCCGCGGTGCAGGTCGCCGGCCGCTGAGGCGGCGCGGGCAGGAGAGAGCGAGGCGGCAGGAATCCATGGCGACCGCGACTGACACCCACGGGCATGACGCCCACGAGCACGGCGACCACAAGCCCGGCTTCGTGGCGCGCTGGCTGTTCAGCACGAACCACAAGGACATCGGCACGCTCTACCTAGGCTTCTCGGTCTGCACGGCGCTGGTGGGCGTCGCGCTCTCCGTGATGATGCGGGCGGAGCTGCAGAACCCGGGCCTGCAGATCTTCAGCGACGGCCAGATGTGGAACGCCTTCGTCAGCGCCCACGGGCTGATCATGGTGTTCTTCGTCATCATGCCGGCGATGATCGGGGGCTTCGGCAACTGGTTCGTGCCGATCATGATCGGCGCGCCGGACATGGCCTTCCCGCGCATGAACAACATCAGCTTCTGGCTGCTGGTGCCGGCCTTCATGCTGCTGGCCGGCAGCCTGTTCGTGGGGGAGGGCGCGGGCGCCGGCTGGACCATCTACCCGCCGCTCTCCGACAGCACCTTCCACCCGAGCCCGGCGATGGACATGGCGCTGTTCAGCCTGCACCTCGCCGGCGCCTCCTCCATCATGGGCGCGGCGAACTTCATCACCACCATCTTCAACATGCGCGCCCCGGGCATGACGCTGCACAAGATGCCTCTGTTCGTGTGGTCCGTGCTGATCACCGCCTTCCTGCTGCTGCTGGCGCTGCCCGTGCTGGCGGGTGCGATCACCATGCTGATCACCGACCGCAACTTCGGCACGGCCTTCTTCCGGCCGGAGGGCGGCGGCGACCCGGTGCTGTTCCAGCACCTGTTCTGGTTCTTCGGCCACCCCGAGGTCTACATCATGATCCTGCCGGGCTTCGGCATGGTCAGCCACATCATCTCCACCTTCAGCCGCAAGCCGGTCTTCGGCTATCTCGGCATGGCCTACGCCATGGTGGCGATCGGCGTGGTCGGCTTCGTGGTGTGGGCGCACCACATGTTCACCTCCGGCATCTCGGTGGACACGCGCGCCTACTTCATGGCGGCGACCATGGTCATCGCTGTGCCGACCGGCATCAAGATCTTCTCCTGGATCGCCACCATGTGGGGCGGCTCCATCCAGCTGAAGACGCCGATGCTCTTCGCCATCGGCTTCATCTTCCTGTTCACGGTGGGCGGCGTCACCGGCGTGAAGCTGGCCAATGCCGGCGTGGACACCGTCCTGCACAACACCTACTACGTCGTCGCGCACTTCCATTACGTGCTGTCACTCGGCGCGGTATTCTCCATCTTTGCCGGCTTCTACTACTGGATCGGGAAGATGAGCGGGAAGCCCTATCCGGAGTTCTGGGGCAAGGTGCATTTCTGGATGCTGTTCATCGGCGCCAACCTCACCTTCTTCCCGCAGCACTTCCTGGGCGCGCAGGGCATGCCCCGCCGCTACCCGGACTACCCGGACGCCTTCTGGGGCTGGAACCTGGTCTCCTCGCTGGGCGCTTACCTTTCCGCCCTGTCCATGCTGGTCTTCCTCTATGTCCTCTACCGGACCTTCACGAGCACGGAGCGGGTGCCGGCCAACCAGTGGGGCGAGGGAGCCACCACGCTCGAGTGGCAGGTCTCCTCCCCACCCCCCTTCCACACCTTCGACGAGCTGCCGCACGTCCGTTGAGCGCATGAGCGACGCCGCAATCGAGATGAAGGGGGCCGGCTCCGGCCCCCTTCCGCTTTCCGAGCCCCAGGACCTTTCCGAGGTCCGCGACTGGCTGGTGCTGCTGAAGCCGCGCGTCATCAGCCTGGTGGTGCTGACCGGCATCGCCGGGCTGCTGGTGGCGCCCGGGCATCTTCCGCCGGCGCTCGCCATCGCCGCGGTGCTCTGCATCGCCACCGCCGCCGGCGCGGCGGGGGCGATCAACATGTGGTACGACCGCGACATCGATGCGGTGATGCGTCGCACGGCGAGCCGGCCCATCCCCGCCGGGCGCATCCGGCCGGGCTCGGCGCTCGGCTTCGGCGTGGCGCTCGCCACCGGCGCGGTGCTCGTCATGGGGCTCGCCACCAATTGGGTGGCGGCCGGGGTCCTCGCCCTCTCGGTCGGCTTCTACGTGCTGGTCTACACGATCTGGCTGAAGCGGCGGACGCCGCAGAACATCGTCATCGGCGGCGCCGCCGGCGCCTTCCCGCCGGTGATCGGCTGGGCCGCGGTGACCGGGCAGGTGACGCTGGAGCCGCTGGTGCTCTTCGCCATCATCTTCTTTTGGACGCCGCCGCATTTCTGGTCGCTGAGCCTGTTCGCCCATGCCGACTACGCGCGGGCCGGGGTGCCGATGCTGCCGGTGGTCGCCGGCGCGCGGGAAACGCGGCGGCAGGTGCTGCTCTACACCCTGCTCCTGATCCCGCTCAGCCTGGCCCCCGTCGCGCTCGGCTTCGCGGGCGCGCTCTATGGCGCGGTCGCGGCGGTCCTCGGCGCGGGCTTCCTCTGGCACGCGCTGCGCGTCTGGCGGGACGCGCAGGACCCGACCGGGCGCAGCCTGACCAACGACCTGCCGGCCAAGCGTGCCTTCAAATACTCGATCAGCTACCTGTTCGTGCTGTTCGCGGCCCTGCCTGTGGACCGCCTGCTCCTCGGATGACGCCGGAGGAGCGGGCGGCGCTGGACCGCCGCCGTCGGCAGCGCAACCGGGCGACGCTGATCGTCCTGCTGGCGCTGGCCGTGCTGTTCTACTTCATCAGCGCGGCGCGCGTGGGCCACTGACCGCCGGTGCTTGCCGGGCCCGGAAGGCACCGCCATCTGGATGGGATCATGGACTGCAGCAAGCTTTCGCGCCGCAACCGCCTGCTCGGCTTCGCCGCCGGCGGCGTTGCCTGCGCCATGGTCGGCGCGGCCTTCGCCGCCGTGCCGCTCTACCGCATCTTCTGCGAGGTCACCGGCTACAACGGCACGGTGCAGCAGGGCGGCGCGGCGCCGGGCGCGACGGACCGGGTGCTGACCATCCGTTTCAACGCGACGACCAACCCGGGACTGCCCTGGCGCTTCGGGCCGGACCAGCCCTCGGTCCGGCTCCGCATCGGCGAGCAGGGCATCGCCTTCTACCATGCGGAGAACCTCTCGGGCGCCACCGTCACCGGCACCGCCACCTACAACGTGACGCCGGAGGTGGTCGGCCGCTACTTCCACAAGACGCAGTGCTTCTGCTTCACCGAGCAGACGCTGGTGGCTGGCCAGAAGGCCGAGATGCCGGTCGCCTTCTGGGTGGACCCGGAGATCGCGGCGGATCCCGAGACGCGGGACATCCGCACCATCACGCTCAACTACAGCTTCTTCCGCGCCATGGACGACGCCGAGCGTTCGGGCAGGCTGGCGAGCGCCGGGGCGCGATAGGGGGCCGGGCAGGGGGTCCCGGGGCAGGACGTTCCCGTCCTCCCTCAGGGACAATCCTCTGCCCGCCGCGAACGCGGGCCCGCCCCGCGTGTTCACTCCCATGGGCTTGATCCGCGGGGGCTTTTGGGGATTGATGCGCGCGACATCAGGGCGCCGCCAGGATCCCCAGGCCCGGCCGCACGCACCAGGACAGATGATGGACACGACCACCACCCTCTCCCCGCCCGCCGCGGCCGCCGCGGAGGAGCCGCCCGCGCTGCACCGCCATCCCTATCACCTGGTGGATCCCTCGCCCTGGCCGCTGATCGGCGCCTTTGCGGGCGGCGCGCTCGTCCTCGGCATCATCCTGAACGCCCATTACGGCGACCACATCATGCTGGCGATCGGCATCGTCAGCGTGCTCGGCACCATGTTCTTCTGGTGGCGCGACGTGATCCGGGAAAGCCGGACGCCGGGCCTGCACACCCCCGTGGTGCGCATCGGCCTGCGCTACGGCATGGCGCTCTTCATCGCCTCCGAGGTGATGTTCTTCGTCGCCTTCTTCTGGGCCTATTTCCACTACGCGCTCTACCCGCAGCACGTGGCGGGCGCCGCGGAGGCGGTCTGGCCGCCCGAGGGCATCCATACCTTCGACCCCTTCGGCCTGCCCTTCCTGAACACCATGATCCTGCTGCTCTCCGGCTGCACGGTGACCTGGGCGCACCACTGCCTGCTGGAGAACGATCGCAAGGGGCTGATCACCGGCCTGGCGCTGACCGTTTTCCTGGGCATCAGCTTCACGACCTTCCAGGCGATCGAGTACGCCCACGCCCCCTTCCGCTTCACCGGCGGCGTCTATCCCTCCACCTTCTTCCTGGCGACCGGCTTCCACGGCTTCCACGTGATCGTCGGCACCACCTTCCTCACCGTCTGTCTGCTGCGCGCCATCGCCGGCCAGTTCAGCCCGCAGCGCCATTTCGGCTTCGAGGCCGCGGCCTGGTACTGGCATTTCGTGGACGTGGTCTGGCTGTTCCTGTTCGTCTGCATCTACTGGTGGGGCGCGGGGCAGATCGCGGCGGAGTGAGCGGGACCGCGCCGGCCGGAGTCATTCGGGCGGCGCTGCTCGGCCGCTGCCCGCGCTGCGGGCAGGGCCCCCTCTTCCAGGGCATCCTCGCCTTCCGCCCGAAATGCCCGGTCTGCGGGCTCGAGCTGCAGCGCTACGATTCGGGTGACGGGCCGGCCTTCGCCGGCATCGTCATCGTCGGCACCCTGGCGGTGATCGGGGCGCTGGTGGTGGATGCGCGCTACGCCCCGCCGCTCTGGGTGCATGCGGTGCTGTGGCCCACGCTGGTGCTGCCGCTCTCGGTCTGGGTCATGCGGGTGGCCAAGGCCGCGCTGGCCTGGGTGCAGTACCGGCAGCAACTGGCGGGCGGCGGCTGATGGTGGCCCAGATCGGGCGGCGGGTCCTGCTGCCCGTGCTGACGGCGCTGCCGGTCCTCGCCCTGCTGGTCGGCCTCGGCGTCTGGCAGTTGCAGCGCTTGGCCTGGAAGACCGGCCTCCTCGCCCGGATCGACGCCGCCGAGGCTGCGCCGCCCGCCCCGCTCGGCCCAGACCCTGCGCCCTACAGCCCCGCGCCTTACAGCAAGGTCTCGGCGACCGGCCGCTTCGAAGCGGGGCGGGAGGCGCTCTACGGCGTCGAGGTGCGCGACCAGCAGCTCGGCGCCCATCTGGTGGTGCCGCTGATCCGGGCGGACGCGCCGCCCCTGCTGGTGGATCGCGGCTGGGTGCCGATGCAGCGCCAGGAGCCGCTCGACCAGCCCGAGGGCCAGGTGACCGTCACTGGCTATGTCCGCCCGCCCGATGAGCGCAGCTGGCTGAGCGCGGCGGACGACGCCCCGGCCAGGCGCTTCTACACCTTCGACCCGGCGGCGATCGGCGCCGCGCTCGGCCTGCCGCGGGTCGCCCCCTTTGGCCTGGTGGCGCTGGCCCCGCCCGGCCTCCCGCCGCAGGCGCTGCCGCAGCCGGCGTACCACCTGCCGCGGCCCGACAATCCCCATCTCGGCTATGCCTTCACCTGGTTCGGCCTGGCCGCCGCACTGCTCGGCGTCCTCGCCGTCTTCCTGCACCGGCGCCTGAGGGAAGCCACCGCATGACCGCCTATGAGCGCCTGAAGGACCGATTCGCCCGCATCGCCACCCTGGGCGAGGCCCAGGCCATGCTGCACTGGGACGCCTCCGCCATGATGCCGCCGGGCGGCGCTGCGGCGCGCGGCGAGCAGCTGGCGGTCCTGGCCGGCCTGGCGCATGAGCTGCTGACCGCGCCGGCCGTCGGCGACGACCTGGCGGCGGCCGAGGCGGCGGGGGAGTGGGACGCCGCCAACCTCGCCCTGATGCGCCGCGCCTGGACCCGCGCCGCCGCCCTGCCGACCGCGCTGGTGGAGGCGATCGCGCGCGCCAACGCCGCCTGCGAGACGATTTGGCGGGAGGCCAAGGCGCGCGCCGACTTCGCCCTGGTACGCCCGCGCCTCGCCGAGGTGGTGCGGCTGCAGCGGGAGGGCGCGCAGGCGCTCGGCGCGGCGCTCGGCCTCGACCCCTATGACGCGCTGATGGACGGCTTCCAGCCCGGCATCACCGCGGCCGAAGTCCAGCCCATCTTCGCCGCCTATGAGGCCTTTCTGGCCGAGGCGCTGCCCCGCGCCGAGGCCATCCAGGCCGCCCGCCCGGCGCCGCTGCCGCTGCGCGGGCCCTTCCCGGTCGAGACCCAGCGCGCGCTCTGCCGCCGTCTCTCGGAGCGGCTCGGCCTGGACTACACGCACGTCCGGCTGGATGAGAGCCTGCACCCCTTCTGCGGCGGGACGCCGACCGACGTCCGCATCACCACCTTCTATGCCGAGAACGACCTCAGCAAGGCGCTGCTCGGCGTGGTGCACGAGACGGGGCACGCCCTCTATGAGCGCGGCCTGCCTGGTGCCGTTCCGGGGGGCGCCTGGGCGCGCCAGCCGGTGGGGGAGGCGGCGGGCATGGCGGCGCATGAGTCGCAGAGCCTGCTCATCGAGATGCAGGCCTGCCGCTCCGACGCCTTCCTCCGCTTCCTGGGGCCGGAGCTGGCGGCGGCCTTCGGCGGCGACCCGGCGCCCTACGCACCCGAGAATCTCGGCCGCCTCTGGCGCCGCGCCGCGCGGGGCTTCATCCGGGTGGAGGCGGATGAGCTGACCTACCCGGCGCACATCATCCTGCGCTTCCGGCTGGAGCGCGCGCTGATCTCGGGCGCGCTGACCGTCGCCGAGCTGCCGCAGGCATGGAACGAGAGCCTCTCCGCCCTGCTCGGCCTGCTGCCGCCGGACGACGCGCAGGGCTGCCTGCAGGACATCCACTGGTATGACGGCGCCTTCGGCTACTTCCCGAGCTACACCCTCGGCGCCATGGCCGCCGCCCAGCTGATGCGCGCGGCGCGGCGCGACCTGCCGGAGCTGGACGCGGAGCTGGCGCGTGGCGAGGCGAAGTCGCTGGTCGCCTGGCTGCGCGAGCGGGTGCATGGCCAGGGCGCCCGCCTCGGCTTCCAGGACCTGCTGCGCCACGCGACGGGCAAGCCGCTGGATCCAGTCGACTTCCTGGACCACCTCCGCGCGCGCTACCTCCACTGACGCGATGCTGTACCTCTCCACCCGCGGCGGGGCCGCGCCGCGCGACTTCGAAGGCGTGCTGCTCGCCGGCCTCGCCGAGGATGGCGGGCTGTTCCTGCCGGAGGCCTGGCCCGCCCTCTGCCCCGCCGAGTGGCGGGCGCTGCGCGGCCTGCCTTACCCCGAGCTCGCGGCGCGGCTGATCCAGCCCTTCTGCGGTGCGGCGATCGCGCCGGAGGC
>DASQVL010000158.1:0-2658 GCA_035640795.1 Crenalkalicoccus sp.
CGCTCTCCGGTCCCCGGCCGATGACAATGTCATTGCCGGCCGAACGCCGCGATTCCGGCACCGCGGCATCCGGGCAGCGCAGCACGTTGAGGGTGAGCTGCACGTCCTAGCCAGCCGGCGCGGCGCGCCGGTCTTGCGGCATGTCCGCAATGGCACGGCGGAGGGTGCGCGGCGCCCGCATGGGTCGGCCGATCCGCTTCATGGTGTCCGGCATTCCCAGCCCCCCGTAGCGCCGGAAGCATACAGGCCTGCCCTTCGACTTGGAATAGATGCGCAATCTGAGCTATGCGCCCCGGCACAGCTCCGGGCGGCGGGCCATGTGCATCGGCGCCGCGGTGGACACGCGGGCGCGGTGAGGGCAGCGCTCGGCGGCACGGAGACCCGCATGCGATCGGGGCGAGATCGAAGGCCGTTCCCGCCGCGCCGCCTTGCCGCGGGCCTGCTTGGCGTCGCACTGGCGCTCGGCGCTGAGAGAACCGAGGCGCAGGGCTTCGGCAGCCCGGCCGTCCCCAATGTCGGCCCGCCTTCGGAAGCGCTGTTCCCGAGCCTCGCGGCGCTGCAGGACCGGCTGGAGGAGGCGGGGTGGCTGGTGCGCGGCCAGGCCACCTTCGTCCTGCAGGGCTATCCGAACATCCATTCGCCCTACCGCGGCGAGAACAGCCTCGGGCCCGTGGGCAATGCCCGCAACACGCTCTCGACCGACCTCGTGCTCGGGCGGCGGCTCTGGCAGGGGGCGGAGGTGGTGCTCGACGCCTCCGTGACGCGCGGCTTCGGCGTGTCCGACACGCACGGCGTCGCCGCCTTCCCGAACAACGAGGCCTTCGTCCTCGGCAGCACCGGTCCGTATCTCTACGTGCCACGGGTCTTCGTCCGGCAGACCATCGGGCTGTCGGCGGACACGATTGCGCTCGACGGCGACCCGCTGCGCTTCACCGGCCCGCTCCCGCGCGAGCGGCTGACCATCACCGCCGGCAAGTTCTCCGTCTGGGACGTGTTCGACGACAACCGCTACGCGCATGATGCGCGCGCGCAGTTCATGAACTGGGCTCTGGTGGGCGCGGGCGCCTTCGACTGGGCGGCGGATGCGCGCGGCTGGACCTGGGGCGTCGCGCTGGAGTGGGAGAACGAGACCTGGGCGGTGCGCACCGGCGCCTTCATGATGCCGCGCCGGGCGAACGGCCTCTCGCTCGACCCGGCGCTCACCCGCGCCTGGCAGGTGCTGGCCGAGCTCGACCGCTTCTGGCACATCGGCGACCGGCCGGGAGCCGCGCGGATCATCTACGGCGCGACGCGTGCGCGGCTCAACAGCTGGGGCGACCTGTTCGCCGACGGCTTCGATACCTTCCCGCAGAACCCGAAGGGCTACCGCACCAAGAACCAGGTCGCGCTGAACCTGGAGCAGGAGATCACCCCGGCGCTCGGCGTCTTCGCGCGGCTGTCCTGGAATGACGGGCGGACCGAGAACTTCTCGTTCACCGAAATGGATCGGGCGGTCTCCGGCGGCCTCTCGCTCAGCGGCCTGGCCTGGGGGCGGCCGGAGGACACGGCGGGACTGGCGACCAACATCGGCTGGATCTCCTCCGGCCGGCGCCGCTACCTGGAGGCCGGCGGGATCGGCTTCATCATCGGCGATGGCCGGCTGAACGACGCCCCCGAATGGGTGACGGAAGCCTATTACGACCTGCGCATCGCGGCGGGGGTGAATATCGCGCTCGACTACCAGTTCGTGCTCAACCCGGCCTACAACGCGGATCGCGGGCCGGTCCACTTCCTCGGCTTCCGGGCGCGCACCGCCTTCTGAAGCGGGCGGGGCGCGGGGCGTTTGACCCGCGGCGAAACTCCCCCGATCCTGTGCCGGTCGGGAGAACGGACCCATGGCGGAATACCCCTTCAATCGCGCGGACCTCGACCTGCTGCGGCGGTGGGACACGCCGACCATCTGCAACGCGCTCGAACTGGTGGCGCCGGCGCGGCGCGGGCGCGGCTTCACCCTGAAGCCTTTCGTCTGCGCCGATCCGGCCCTGCCGCCCATCTGCGGCCTGGCCCGCACCGGCCAGATCCGCGCTGCCGCGCCGTCCGGCCGCACCCGCGACCAGGACCGGGAGGCGCGGATCGGCTGGTACGAATACGTGGCCGACGCGCCGCTGCCGACGGTCGCGGTGATCGAGGACCTGGACGAGCACCCGGGCTTCGGCGCCTTCTGGGGCGAGGTGAACAGCGCCGTGCACAAGGGGCTCGGCGTGCAGGGCTGCGTCACCAGCGGGTCCTTCCGGGACCTCGACATGCTGGCCCCCGGCTTCCAGATCATCGGCGGCATGATCAATCCCAGCCACGCCCATGTGCACGTGGTGGATTTCGGCCGCGACGTCATCGTGCACGGCATGCCCTGCGTGCATGACGACGTGGTCCATGCCGACCGCCACGGCGCGGTGGTCATCCCCGCCGAGGCGGTGAAACAGCTGCCGGCGGCGATCGACCTCTGCGCGCGGCGGGAACGGGTGATCCTCGACATGGCGCGGCGCGACGACTTCAACATCGACCTGCTGCGCGAGGCGCTGAGCCGGGCGGACGAGATCCATTGAGGGCAGGCGCGGCGCTGGCGGCGCTGCTGCCGGCGACGGCGGCGGTCGCCGCCTGGCCGGCCGACATCCAGGCGGT
>DASQVL010000159.1:0-6117 GCA_035640795.1 Crenalkalicoccus sp.
TTCTACTGGCAGCCCTCCGCCTGGCGGCGCAACGTGACCGGCGCCTTCCGCACGCCTGCGACGGTGTTCTGGAACATCGCCAAGGCCGGCTGAGCGGCTGGCACGGCGCGTGCTACGCCCGGTTGCGGGGGGGCGCGGCGGCGGAGGTCGCCAGGCGCAACGCTGGCGCCGTGCCCAAAGCTGAGGCAGGCTGTCGCGGAACCGGGCGACAACCGGGATCGGGAGACGAGAATGGACCGCAGGGATTTCCTGAAGGCCGCGGCACTTGCAGCTGCGGCCGGCGCGCTGACGCGGCCGGCCCTGGCGCAGGGCATGGCTGCGCGCACCCTGCGCTTCGTGCCGCAGGCCAACCTTGCCAATTTCGACCCGATCTGGACCACCCAGTATGTGGTCCGCAACGCTTCCGCCCTGGTCTGGGACACGCTCTACGGCGTGGACGAGGCGCTGGAGCCGAGGCCGCAGATGGTGGAGGGAGAGGAGGTCTCGGCCGACGGGCTGACCTGGACCATCCGCCTGCGCCCCGGGCTGAAATTCCATGACGGCGCACCGGTGCTGGCGAAGGACTGCGTGGCCAGCATCCTGCGATGGCAGCCGCGCGACCCGATGGGCCAGATGCTGAGGGTGCTGCAGAACGAGCTCACCGCAGCCGATGACCGCACGATCCGCTGGGTGCTGAAGAAGCCCTACCCCAAGCTGCGCTTCGCCCTCGCCAAGCCGGGCACGCCCTGCTGCTTCATCATGCCGGAGCGGATCGCCAGGACCGATCCCTTCCAGCAGATCACCGAATATGTGGGCAGCGGGCCGATGCGCTTCCTGCGCGACGAATGGGTGCCCGGCGCCAAGGCCGCCTTCGCGCGCTTCGATGGCTACGTGCCGCGGGAGGAGAAGGGTACCTGGCTCGCCGGCGGCAAGCGCATCCTGGTGGACCGGCTGGAATGGGCGGTGATGCCGGATCCTGCGACCGCCAGCGCCGCGCTGCAGAATGGCGAGGTGGACTGGTGGGAGAGCCCGCTCTCCGACCTCGTGCCCACGCTCAGGCGCAACCGCAACATCCGCGTGGACATCGCCGACCCGCTCGGGAACGTCGGCAGCTTCCGCATGAACCACCTCTACCCGCCCTTCGACAAGGTGGGCATCCGGCGCGCGGTGCTGATGGCGCTGAGCCAGGAAGACTACATGCGCGCCCTGGTGGGCGACGACGACAAGCTGTGGAAGCCGCTGCCCGGCTTCTTCACGCCCGGCACGCCGCTCTATACCGAGGAGGGCGGCGAGATCCTGAAGGGCAGGCGCGACTTCGACGCGGCGAAGAAGCTGCTGGCCGAGAGCGGCTACAAGGGCGAGCCGGTGACCTGCCTGGTCGCGCAGGACCAGTCGATCACCAAGGCGCAGGGCGACGTGACGGCGGACCTGCTCAAGCGGCTCGGCATGAATGTGGACTTCGTGGCGACGGATTGGGGTACGGTCGGCCAGCGCCGCGCGCAGAAGTCGAAGCCCGGCGAAGGCGGCTGGAACATGTTCCACACCTGGCATGCCGGGGCCGATTGCGTGAGCCCGGCGAGCTACAATGCGCTCCGCGCCAATGGCGACGGCGCCTGGTTCGGCTGGCCCAGGATCCCGGCGGTGGAGCAGCTGGTGGCGGAGTGGTTCGACGCGCCGAACCCGGCGGCGGAGAAGGAGGTGATCGGCCGGCTGAACAAGGCGGCGCTGGACAATGTGGTCTATGCGCCGACCGGCTTCTTCCTGAGCTACCAGGCCTGGCGCGGCAATGTCTCCGGCATCCAGAAGGGGCCGCTGCCCTTCGCCTGGGGCGTCTCCAAGAGCTGAGCGGCCGATGCTGTCCTACGTCCTCAAGCGGATCCTCGCGACCATCCCGGTGATGGCGATCGTCGCGCTCTTCGTCTTCAGCCTGCTCTATATCGCACCGGGCGACCCGGCGGCGGTCATTGCGGGCGACCAGGCAACGCCGCAGGATGTCGAGCGCATCCGCGCCTCGCTCGGCCTCGACCAGCCTTTCCTGGTGCGCTTCGGCGGCTGGGCCTTCCGCATCCTGCAGGGGGACCTCGGCACCTCCATCTTCACCAACCTGCCGGTCACCACGATGATCGAGCAGCGGATCGAGCCGACGCTCTCGCTGATGGTGCTGACCCTGATCCTCGCCATTGTCGTCGCCGTGCCGATGGGCGTCATCGCCGCCTGGAAGCAGGGGACGATCATCGACCGCGCGGTGATGGGCTTCGCCGTGCTCGGCTTCTCCGTCCCGGTCTTCGTGGTCGGCTACCTGCTTGCCTGGATCTTCGCCCTCGAGCTCGACTGGCTGCCGGTGCAGGGCTACACGCCGCTCTCGGCCGGCATCGGTCCCTGGCTCGAGAACCTGGTCCTGCCGGCGATCGCCCTGGGCGGCGTCTACATCGCGCTGATCGCCCGCATCACCCGCGCGACGATGCTCGAGGTGCTGAGCCAGGACTACATCCGCACCGCCCGCGCCAAAGGCGTCGGGCAATCCGGCATCCTCTTCCTGCACGCGCTGAAGAACGCCGCCGTGCCGATCGTGACGGTCATCGGCATCGGCATCGCCCTGCTGATCGGCGGCGCGGTGGTGACGGAGAGCGTCTTCGCCATCCCCGGCCTGGGCCGGCTGACGGTGGACGCCATCCTGCGGCGGGACTACCCGGTCATCCAGGGCGTCGTGCTGCTGTTCAGCTTCGTCTACGTGCTGGTGAACCTGGTGATCGATCTCGCCTACACCCTGTTCGACCCGAGGATCCGCTACTGATGGCCTCCGCCACCGTCCTCGACCACGCCCCGGCCGAGGCGCCCGCCGCCGCGGCGCCGCTGCCGGATGTGCTGCCGCCGGTGCGGGCCCGCCGCGGCCTGCTCGGCTTCCTGCGCCGGCACCCGACCATCGCGCTCGGCGGCTTCCTGCTGCTGGTCATGCTGGGGATCGCCGTCTTCGCGCCCTGGCTCGGCACGGTGGACCCCACGGCGCTGGCGCCCGCCAAGCGCACCCGCCCGCCCTCCGCCGACTATTGGTTCGGCACCGACATGCTGGGGCGGGACGTCTATTCGCGCGTCCTCTACGGCGCCCGCGTCTCCCTGCTGGTGGGCTTCGCGGTGGCGCTCCTTGCCTCGCTCGCCGGGCTCGCCATCGGCCTCGTCTCCGGCTTCCTCCGCTGGGCGGACGGCATCGTCATGCGCATCATGGACGGCCTCATGTCCATCCCGCCCATCCTGCTGGCCATCGCGCTGATGGCGCTGACGCGGGGTTCGGTGCGGAACGTCATCATCTCCATCACCGTCGCGGAGATCCCGCGCGTCTCGCGCCTGGTGCGCGGCGTGGTGCTCAGCCTGCGGGAGCAGCCCTATGTGGACGCGGCGGTCGCGGCGGGCACGCGCACGCCCAGGATCATCCTGCGTCACATCCTGCCCAACACCATCGCGCCGCTGACCGTGCAGGCCACCTATATCTGCGCCTCGGCGATGATCGTGGAGGCGATCCTTTCCTTCATCGGCGCCGGCACGCCGCCCATCATCCCCTCCTGGGGGAACATCATGGCGGAAGGCCGGGCGCTCTGGCAGGTGAAGCCCTACATCGTGTTCTTCCCGGCGGTCTTCCTCTCCGTCACCGTCCTCGCGGTGAACCTGCTCGGCGACGGGCTGCGCGACGCGCTCGACCCACGCATTGCGAAGCGGCTGTAGCCCGATGGCACTCCTCGAGATTGAGAACCTGCAGACGCATTTCCGCACGCCGGACGGGGTGAACCGGGCGGTGGACGGCCTCTCCTTCCAGGTCGAGGCCGGCGAGACGCTCGCCGTGGTGGGGGAGAGCGGCTGCGGCAAGTCGGTCACCGCCATGTCCGTGCTGCGGCTGATCCCGGAGCCGCCGGGGCGCATGGCCGGGTCCATCCGCTTCGAAGGCCGTGACCTCCTCAAGCTCTCGGACCGCGAGATGCGCCACATCCGCGGCAACGAGATCAGCATGATCTTCCAGGAGCCGATGACGAGCCTGAACCCGGTGCTGACCGTGGGCCGGCAGATCGGCGAGACGCTCCGCCTGCACCAGGGCCTCTCGGCGCGGGAGGCGGAGGCGCGGGCGGTCGAGATGCTGACCCTGGTGGGCATCCCGGAGCCGGCGCGGCGGGTGCGCGAATACCCGCACCAGCTCTCGGGCGGCATGCGCCAGCGCGTGATGATCGCGATCGCGCTCGCCTGCAATCCGAAGCTGCTGATCGCGGACGAGCCGACGACCGCGCTCGACGTGACCATCCAGGCGCAGATCCTCGACCTGATGCGCGACCTGAAGCACCGCGTGGGCGCCGCCATCATCCTGATCACCCACGACCTCGGCGTGGTGGCGGAGGTCGCGGAGCGCGTGGTGGTGATGTATGCCGGCCGGAAGGTGGAGGAGGCGCCGGTCGGCCCGCTCTTCCGCACGCCGCGGCATCCTTACACCCAGGGTCTGCTCGGCTCGGTCCCGCGCCTCGGCACCTCCCTGACGGGCGAGGAGACGCGGCTGCAGGAGATCCCCGGCCTGGTGCCGAGCCTCAAGCAGAAGATCCCGGGCTGCGTCTTCGCCAGCCGCTGCCCGCACGCGACCGATCTCTGTCGCCAGGTGGCGCCGGCGCTGGAAGCCAAGGCGCCCGGCCATTTCGCCGCCTGCCACTACGCCCCGAAGCAGGAGGCGCTGGCGGCATGAGCACGATCCTCGAGGTCTCCGACCTCAAGAAGCACTTCCCGATCCGTGCGGGCTTCCTGGGCGGCGTCACCGGCCGCGTGCATGCGGTGGACGGCGTCTCCTTCCACATCGATCGCAGCGAGACGCTCTCCCTCGTCGGCGAGTCCGGCTGCGGCAAGTCCACCGTCGGCAAGGCGATCCTCCGCCTCTTCGACATCACCGAAGGCCAGGTGGTGCTGGGCGGGACGCGCATCGACGACATGCCGGCAGGCAGCCTGCGGCCGCTCCGGCGGCGCATGCAGGTGGTCTTCCAGGACCCGTTCAGCTCGCTCAACCCGCGCATGCGGGTGCGCGACATCCTGGCCGAGCCGATCCGCAATTTCGGCCTGGCGCGGAACCGGCAGGAGCTGGAGGCGCGGCTTGCCGGGCTGCTCGACACAGTGCGGCTGCCGCGCGACGCCGCCGGCCGCTGGCCCCACGAATTCTCCGGCGGCCAGCGCCAGCGCATCGGCATCGCGCGGGCGCTCGCGGCCGAGCCCGACCTGATCATCTGCGACGAGGCGGTCTCCGCCCTCGACGTCTCGGTGAAGGCGCAGATCGTGAACCTGCTGCAGGACCTGCAGCGGCAGCTCGGCCTCGCCATGCTGTTCATCTCGCACGACCTCGCCATCGTCGAGCACATGACGCACCGGGTCGCGGTCATGTATCTCGGCAAGATCGTGGAACTCGCGCCGAAGCGGGCGCTGTTCGCCGCGCCCAAGCATCCCTACACGGAAGCCCTGCTCTCCGCCGTGCCGGTGCCGGAGCCGGGGGCGGCGCGGCAGCGCATCCTGCTGAAGGGCGACGTGCCGAGCCCGATCAACCCGCCCACCGGCTGCCGCTTCCACACCCGCTGCCCCTACGCCTTCGACCGCTGCCGGGTGGAGGAGCCGCCGCTCCGCCTGGTCGAGGCCGGGCACACCGCCGCCTGCCACCTGCATGACCGGCCGGCGGCCGAGAACCCCTTGGCCGGGGCGAAGGGGGCGGCGCTGGTCGCCGCCTGAGGTGGTCGAGCTAACTGGACGACGTCAGCCGCGCAGCGCGTCCATCGTTATCTGATTATACAGCGCGCTGTTGCGAGACTTCACAGTACCGACCAACGTAAACCAATCCAGCAGAACCAAAAGAAGCCAACAAGTACGCAACAGAGCAAAAGCTGTGCGATACCGCGGCCCGTCCGGCCCAAGTAGAAATTGTGTCCGACCGCCGTGAGCGCTAGCAGAAGATAAGCGACGCCAACGCTTTTCTTCGCGTTTGAATATTTCATCTCGATCAGGATTTTCTCTTGATCACTCAGGCGGGCATGCCTGCCTGGAGTCATCGCCGGCGCCGAAAGGGGCAGATTGACAGCGTCGCTCATACACATCACCTGGTTAATATTCGAAATAAGTTTATCCTCGTATCGG
>DASQVL010000160.1:0-2965 GCA_035640795.1 Crenalkalicoccus sp.
CCGCGAGGCTTGGGGCAACCCGGGCCCCTTCGGCCGTGAGGTCATGCCGCTCGACGAGGCCCTCGCGTTCATCGCCGCCGAGGGCTTCTTCTGGATCCACGCCTCATGACGAACGCGTCACAGCACGTGCAAAGCCAAGCTGAGTTGAGGGGTAAAGAACCCCGTTGATGCGGGTCGACGATAGGGCTGATGCTTGGTCCGTAGGCTGTAATCAATTTTGGAGCAGGCACCCGGCGCCGGCATCCGGAGAGGGCCAATGCTCGACCAGGGCGTGGCGGTCCATCGCTTCACCGAGCCCGAGGCGGCGGCGGCCTGCCAGCGCGGCGTCTTCTGCCGCATCACCCCGGCCGGCGGCAGCCGCTTCCAGGCCACCGTCGCCCGCGTCAGCCTCGGCGAAGTTGCCCTCGTCATCGGTGCGGTTCGGAACAGGCGGGCCAGCCTTCGGCTTTCCCTTACGGGCCGCCTACGCCGCCATCTCCGCCACCACGCCCAATGCCTCCGCGACGGTCGCCGCGCGCACGGCCGTCCGGTCGCCGCCATAGACCCGCCGCAGCACCCGCACGCCGCCACCGCGCCGCGCCGCCCCGAGATAGACGAGCCCGACCGGCTTCCCAGGCGTCGCCCCGCCCGGCCCGGCGATGCCCGTGCAGCTCACCGACAGGTCGGCGCCGCTCCGCGCCAGCGCGCCTTCGGCCATCAGCCGCGCCACTGCCTCGCTCACCGCGCCGACGCTCTCCAGCACGCCCTGCGGCACCCCGAGCATCTCCCGCTTCGCGTCGTTGGAGTAGGTGACGAAGCCCGCCAGCACCACGGCGGACGAGCCAGGCACCGAGGTCAGCGCCGCCGCGATCAGCCCGCCCGTGCAGCTCTCGGCCGTCGCCAAAGTTAGCCCGCGCGCGGCGAGGCCCGCCAGCAGCTCCCGCGCCTGGTCAAGCGTCGCCTGCGGCAGCATCAGAGCGGCATCCCCGGCCAGGCCGCGCGCAGCAACAGGATCGCGCCGGCCGCGATCGCGCCGGCGATGAGATCGTCCAGCATCACGCCCTCCGCGCCGGGGCGGCGATCCGCCCAGCCCACCGGCCCCGGCTTGCCGATGTCGAGCGCCCGGAACAGCGCGAAGGCCAGCACGACTCCGGGCCAGCCGGCGCCGGCGGGCAGCGCCGCAAGGGCCAGCGCCTGGCCCGCCCCTTCGTCCACCACCACCCAGCCGGGATCAGCAGCGCCGGCCTCGCCCAGCGCCCGCACCGCCCACCACCCGCCACCGGCCAGCAGCAGCGCGAGCAGGAGGCAGGGCAGGGGGCCGAGCAGCACCGCCGGCAAGACGGCGGCGGAGCCCCAGGTGCCGGGGGCTGGCCGCAGCCGGCCGATGCCGAAGAGGCAAGCCACCGCCTCGGCCGCCGTCATGGCTCGCCCAGCCCAGCAGCGCGCTCGGCTTCCAGCAGCGCGGCGAAGAAATCGAGCTCGGCGAGCCCGCCCGCCGCCTGGCGCCGAAAGGCATTGCGCACGAGGGCGGCGAGCGGCATGGCCACGCCTGCAGCCTCGCCCGCCGCGACGGCGAGCGACATGTCCTTGACCATCTGCGTCACGGTGAAGGCCGGCGCGAAGTCGCGCCGCCGCAGCGGATCCAGCTTGTAGGCGATAAGCGGCGAGGCCGCGACCGACTGGCCGAGCACCTCGAGCAGCGTCTCCCACGCGACGCCGCCCTTGCGGGCGAGGGTCAGTGCCTCCGCCGCCACCTGCGCGGTGGAGCCGACGAAGTGGTTGATCGCGAGCTTGAGGTAGCGCGCTTCCTCCCGCCCGCCGACCAGGTGGATGGCCCGGGCGAAGCGGGCGAGCACGGGCCGCGCGCGCTCGAGCGCCGCGGCGGGGCCGGAGCAGAACAGGGTCAGCGCCGCGGCCTCCGCCGTCGCCGTGCTGCCGGAGACGGGGGCGGCGAGGTAGAGCGCGCCACGCGCCTCCGCCATCGCGCGCAGTTCCGCGCAGGCCTGCGGGGAGACGGTGCTGGTCTCCGCCAGCACGCCGCCGGGGGCGAGATGGGCGAGCGCGCCCTGCGGCCCGAGTGCCACGGCCCGCAGCGCGGCATCGTCCGGCAGGCTGGTGACCAGCACCTCCGCCCAGGCGGCGAGGGCGGCGATGCTTTCGGCCGCTTCGGCGCCGGGCACGGCGGCAAGGCGCGCCGGGTTGGTATCCAGCGCGCGCAGGGCCTGGCCGCCGGCGGCGACATGCCGCGCCATGGGCGCGCCGAGCTTCCCGAGGCCGATCCAGCCGACATTCATGCGTCAGCTTGCCCCAGGGGCGGCCGCCGCAGGCCGCCGCGCAGCGGTGCGAAGCGCCCGGGCGGCGGCGAGCACCGCCCGACCCTCGCCACAGCCGGGCCCGCAGCCCTGCTCACGCCGTCAGCACCTTCCCCCGCGTCTCCGGCAAGGCATAGGCCGCCGCCGCCATCATCAGATAGGCCGCCGCGGCGAACACGCCGATCGCCATGCCAAGCGGCATCACCGCCGAGAGCGCGCCGACCAGCCAGGGGAACAGCGCCCCGGTCGCCCGCCCGAAATTGTACGCGAAGCCCTGGCCCACACCGCGCACCCGCGTCGGGAATTGCTCGGTGAAGAAGGCCCCCATCGCGCTGAACACGCCCGCCGAGAAGAAGCCCAGTGGCGCGCCGAGCACCAGCATCACCCCGTTGCCGAACGGCACCATGGTGTAGGTCAGCACCACGATGCAGGAGCCGATGGCGAAGAACAGGAAGGTCGCGCGCCGCCCGATGCGGTCTGCCAGGTACGCGCCCGTCAAGTAGCCGAAGAAGGCGGAGACGATCAGCACCGCGAGATACCCGCCGGTGTTCAGCACCGAAAGCTGCCGCTCCGTCCGCAGGAAGGTCGGCAGCCAGGTGGTGATGGCGTAGTAGCCGCCCTGCGCCCCGGTTCCCATCAGCGCGCCGAGCACCGTGATGCGGAGCAACGGCCCG
>DASQVL010000161.1:0-15204 GCA_035640795.1 Crenalkalicoccus sp.
CGAAGTCGCGGCCTGCCGTGCCGTTCCGGGACGGGCCGGCCTCGCGCGGAGATCCTAGCTGGCGGTGGCAGCGCCGGAGGGCGGCACGCCCATCGTCCTGCGGTATCCCTCCAGATAGGGTCTTTCCGCCGGCGTCGGACGATCCACGCCCCACAGCGCCCGATGCCAGAACGGGTAGACCGGCGCCGGCCGTCCCGCCTCCTCGATCCGCGCCATATGCTCCGGCGTCAGCGTGACCTCCGCGGCGCCCAAATTCTCCTTCAGCTGCGCCTCCTTCCGCGCCCCGAGGACGATGGCAGTCACGCCCGGGCGCTGGCGGATCCAGGCCAGCGTCACCTGCGGCACGGTGATGCCACGCTCCTTCGCGACGGCGCTCAGCGTGTCGATGACGCGGTAGAGCCGCTCCTTGTCGGTGACGTAGGGTTCGGGCCAGTCGCTGCCCTGCCGGGTGCCTGGGGCCGCCGGCCGGGTCCGGGCGATCCGGCCGGTCAGCAGCCCTTCGCCCAGAGGGCTCCAGACCATCGCGCCAATGCCGAGATCTTCGCCCGCGGGCAGGATCTCGTATTCCGCCTCGCGTGCCTCGGGCGTGTAGTTGATCTGATGGGAGACCGGCGCGACGCAGCCCGGCTGCTGCGCGATCATCACCGTCTTGGCCAACTGCCAACCGCTGTAGTTGGAAACGCCCCAATAGCGGATCTTCCCGGCCTGCACGAGGCGACTCATCGTCTCGACGGTCTCCTCGACCGGCGTGAGGCCATCCCATTGATGAACGAAATACAGGTCCAGATAATCGGTCTGCAGCCGCCTGAGCGACTTCTCGAGCTGGCCGACCAGATGGATGCGCGAGGCGCCGCTGTCATTGGGCCCGGGTCCCACCCGGCTGCGCCCCTTGCTGAACAGCAGCACCTTGTCCCGGCGGCCGGCCAGGGCCTTGCCCAGCGTCAGCTCCGCGTCACCCATGGAGTAGAGATTGGCTGTGTCGAACGCATTCACGCCAGCGTCGAGCGCAATGTCGACCATGCGGCGGCCCAAAGCCTCGTCGATCGAACCGAGGGCTTCAAATCCGTTGGCGCCGGCGAAGGTCAGCGTTCCCAATACGTATTTGGAAACCACCATTCCAGACCTGCCGAGAGGCACGTATTCCATGACTTCCTCTTGCTGGTGCGACCATTGCCGGGCGCGGCAGCCGCTCCGGCTGGCGGGATAGGTGGCACCTGCAGGGTGAAATGGAAGCACGCTTGTGTTGAATGCGGTTCAACGGTTCGATGAGAACAATGCAGGGAACCGATGCATGTCGGCATTCGCGCGCTCCGACCTGTCCGATCTCAACGTCTTCCTGACCATCGTCCGGCGCGGCAGCTTCCGGCAGGCGGCGACCGAGCTTGGCGTCACCACCTCGGCCCTGAGCCACTCCGTGAAGAAGCTGGAGGGCCGGCTGGAGGTGCGGCTGCTCAACCGGACAAGCCGTTCCGTCGTCCCGACCCAGGCGGGAAGCGAGCTCGCCCGCAGGCTTGCGGATGGCTTCCAGACGATCGGCGACGCCCTGAGCGCGCTGGATGCCTACCGGCACTCGCCAGTGGGCCGGCTGCGCATCAACCTTCTGAAGGATGCCTCGCGGCTGCTGGTCGCGCCGGTGCTGGCGGATTTCCTGTGCCGGTATCCGCAGGTGCATCTCGACCTCACGGTGGAGGACCGGCCCGTCGACATCATCGCCGAGGGCTTCGACGCCGGCATCCGCTATGAGAGCTTCGTGCCGAAGGACATGATCGCCACGGCGCTGACGCCGCCGCTGCGCTGGGTGGTCGTGGGGTCGCCGGACTACCTCGCGCGATACGGCCGACCGCGGCACCCGGAGGATCTGCGCCACCATTCCTGCGTGCAGATGCGGGTCGGCGACAACACCGCCTATCACTGGGAGCTGGGCAACGGCCCGGACATGGTCCGGATCGACGTGCCCGGCCCGTTCTGCGCGAACGAGACCGACATTTCCGTCGAGGCTGCGATGCGCGGCGTCGGCCTGGCCTATTGCCTCGAGATCCGGATCGAGGAGGAGGTCCGGAGCGGCAGGCTGGAGATCATCATGCCCGAATGGGCCTCCTTGGGGCCGCCCTTCGCGATGTACTACTCGAGCCGGCGGCAGCCCCCGCCGGGATTGCGGCAGCTCATCGGCATCGTCCGAGAGCGGAACGGCCTGGCCGCACCGTTGCAGCGAGGCGGTGCTGCGGCGAAGCGTCTCGGCGTCGATGTCCTGCCTCGCGGTCACCACCGGGTCGATGGTGCGGTCCCGCACGAGGATCCGCACCCGGTCCCCGGAGTCCCACCGCTGCAGGACCAGGAGCGCGCGGAGCCATCGCGAAGTCCCCGCTCAGATGTCCCGCGCGGTCAGGGCCGCGGCAGCGATGGAGGGGCGAGACGGCCGTTGCGGCCGCTGGGGTCCAGCCACCACGCCGCCGCCCAGCAGATCGCTGCCCAGCCGGCGCCGAGGGTCCAGCCGGCGGCGACATCGGTCGGCCAGTGGACGCCGAGGTAGACGCGGCTGAGGCCGACAATCAGGGCGAGCAGCGCCGCAACGGAGGCGACGTAGATCTTCAGCCTGGGATCGGGCTGCACATGGGCCATCAGCGCGCCGATCGTCAGGTAGACCGCCGCCGACATGGTGGCGTGTCCGCTCGAGAAGCTTGCGCTGAGGATGCGGGCCGCATGGGGCACGAGATCCGGGCGCGGGCGGCCATACCAGCCCTTCAGCGTCAGCTCGAGGGCCATCCCGCCGAGCGAGGCGGCGACGAGCGTCAGCGCCTCCGCCCACCGCCGCGCGAGCGCCAGGAACAGCGCCGTTGCGACGACAACGAGGACGAGGACGGCGGCGCTGCCGAGCGCGGTGAGGTCGCGGGCGACTTCCGGCAGCCAGGGTGGGCCAATTGGGCTCGCCGGGTCGCCTTGCGCGCGCAGCGCGAGCAGCAGGCGTTCGTCGAAGGCGCGGGTGTCGCCCTCGGCGACCTCACCGGCGAGGCCGAGGAAGGCCCAGGCCGCGCCCGCTCCGGCACCCAGCGCCGCGACGGGCAGCAATTCGCGTCGGCCGGCACGCCCGGCAGCCTTCGTCACGTCGGGCCTCATCTCGCGCTCCCTGGACCAGCCCTCGGCCTCGGTCGCCCGGCCGCCTGCTCCACCGCCGTGAACGCGCCGAGGCCAATTGTGGAGGCGGGCGTCGGGGCCCCGCGCGGCGCACCCGCTCCGAGGAAGGCGCGGCCGCGCCGGTCGTGGTCGCGACGATGACCTTGTCGCTCAGGGCGCCGTTGTGGTGCTCGATGCCGAACTCCGGTGCGGCATTGCGTCGCTCGGCCGCACCGGGTGAAGTGCGAGCCCTGTCGCGCAACAAGCGCCTCGCCGGGAGGAGACGAAATGACAACTCCAACAATCCACCGCAGGGCCGTGCTCGGTGCGGCCCTCGCCGCGACGGCGCTGGCCTGTCCGGCGCTCGGCCAGGCCAAATTCCCCGATCGCCCGGTTCGGTTCCTGATCCCCTGGGCCCCGGGCGGCACCTTGGATGGCTTCATGCGTCTGCAGGCGGAGCTGTTCCAGCAAGAGGCCGGCCAGCCGTTGATCATTGAGAACCGCGCCGGCGCGCGGGGCACCCTCGCGGCGCAGGCCCTGCTCACTCAGGCGCGGCCCGACGGCTACACCCTTGCGCATCACCATTTGTCGGTGATTCGCCATCCCTTCCTGACCAAGCGGCCGACCTGGGACCCGGTGAACGACTTCACCTACATCATGCAGCAGACCGGCTTCGTCTTCGGCCATGTGGTGCACCCGGCCTCAGGCTGGAACAGCCTGGCAGACATGTGGGCGGCGGCGCGACGGCGGCCCGGTGAGCTCACCTACGGCACCTCCGGCATCGCCACATCCAACCACCTGGCCATGGAGGAGCTGTGCGAGAAAGAGGGCGTGCAGATGACGCATGTACCCTACCGCGGCACGGCAGAGAATATCACCGCCCTGCTGGCGCGGCAGATCGACTGCATCGCCAATTCCAACTCCTGGCAACCGAATGTCGAGGCCGGGCAGATGACGCTGCTCGCGGTCTGGACACGCCAGCGCCTGCGCAGCTTCCCCGAGGTACCGACGCTGCTCGATCTCGGCTACGGCATGGTGGTGACCTCACCCTATGGCATCGCCGGGCCGAAGGGGATGGATCCCGCGATCGTGGAGAAGCTGCACCAATTGTTCCATGCCACCCAGTTCCATCCCCGGGTCCAGGAGTACATGGCTCGCAACGACCTGCCAGACGAGTATCTCGGCCCCGCCGAATACACCGCCTTCGCCCGGGAGCGGGCAGTGTATGAACAGCGCATGGTCGCCCACCTGAACCTGTCGATTGACTGATCACGCCGCCCGCACGACGCGTGCTGGACGGGCTCAAGCAGGCGCACCGGCCACGCAGGACGTTTTCGGCCACCCGAACCAGGCAGCCCGGCGCACCCTCTCCATCATCGGCGCGCATCCCGCACGAATTCTGCCAGCGTACTCAGTCATTCGCGTACCGCTTGCGATACTCGGCTGGCGTCACCCCGACATGGCGGACGAAGGCGCGGCGCAGCGTGTCTGCATTGGCAAAGCCGCAGCGCACGGCCACCTGCTTCGGCGCCTCGCGCCCGAGCTCGAGGAGGCGCCGCGCCGCCGAAACGCGCGCCTGTTCGATCCAGGCGGCCGGCGTGATGCCGACCTCGCCATGGAACAGCCGCGCGAAGTGGCGCGGGCTTAGCCCGGCGCGCAGGGCGAGGCTGGCGACCGAGTGACGCGACGCCGGGTTGGCGGCGACGAAGCGCTGCACCTCCTGCAGCACCGAACGGCCCGCCGGCAGCGATGCGCCCTTGCGGCTGAACTGCATCTGGCCCCCGGGCCGCTTGAAGAACATGACGAGCTGGCTCGCCACTTTCATGGCGGTGTCACGCCCCAGATCCTCCTCCACAAGCGCCAGCGCCAGATCCAGGCCAGCGGTGACACCGGCGGCCGTGCGCAGCTTTCCGTCGCGTACATGGATCGCGTCCGCCTCGACGGTGATCGAGGGATAAGCCTCCGCCAGCTGATCGGCGACCGCCCAATGGGTGGTGACGCGCTTGCCGTCGAGCAGCCCGGTCGCGGCGAGAAAGAACGCGCCGCTGCACACCGAGCCGTAGCGCCGCGTCGCGGGTGCGACCTGGCGCAGCCAGTCAACGACGGCGGGCGCGGGGGACATCTCCGCGGCGTTCGGGCATCCGGCGACAAGGAGCGTGTGGATTGGTTCGCGGAGCGGGGCGCCAACGGCCAGGTCCGGCATGAGCCGCGTGCCGGAGGAACTGCGAATCTCACCAGCCGTGCTCGCGACGATAAGCAGGCGATATTCCTCCCGTCCCGCCTGCACATTCGCCTCTGCGAACACGTCCAGCGGACCGGAAACGTCCAGGAGCTGAACACCCGGCAGAGCGAGGATCGCGACGGTCCTGCTTCTCGTCATGCCCGGCCTCGGTGGCGCCATCACGCGGACAATGGCAGAATTAGACGTGGATCGTCAATTGCTGCCAAATGCGTCGACACTTACGTCCTCGGTGTCGGCTCGCAGAGGCCGACTCAACCGAAGCGGAGCCCCCGATGTTCTTACGTATCGACCGCCTTCAGATTGAACTGCCGGTGCCGACCAAAGCCGATCCCAATGCCGCTGTCGCGCTGCAGAAGTTGCTCGGCGGCAAGTTCGGCGAGATGTCCACCCTCAACAACTACTTCTTCCAGAGTTTCAACTTCCGCAACAAGGGCAAGCTCAAGCCGTTCTATAGCCTGGTCGCTGTGATCACGGCGGAAGAGTTCGGGCACGTCGAGTTGGTGACGAACGGCGTCAACCTCGTCGCCCGCGGGCCCGACCTCGACCCGAAGACCTATGACGTTGCCGCCGCACCATTCGCCGCGATGCGCGACGCCCGAGCCACGGCAAACTTCTTCACTGCCGGCGGCGCAGCACTTCCAGCCGACAGCATGGGTGCGCCGTGGAACGGCAGCTACGTGTTCTCGACCGGCAATCTGATCCTTGACCTGCTCCACAACTTCTTTCTCGAGAACGGCGCGCGCATTCACAAGCTTCGCGTCTACGAGACTGTAAGCGATCCGGTGTCGCGCCAGATCTGCGGCTACCTGCTGGTGCGTGGTGGCGTACACGCGCATGCCTATGGGCTCGCCCTCAAGCACCTCACAGGCGTCGACATGACGAAGATGCTGCCCCTTTCCCAACATTCCGACCAGCAACTTCCCGGAGTCACGCCGGTATATGGAGGAGGGCATGCACCGCCGGCTCTACCGGTACAGTCCCGACGACTATGCCGAGATCGGCGCGATCTGGGGCAATGGCGAGCGGGCGCTGCCGGGTGATCCGGATGGTGAACTGGTCGTGGTGGACGGCCATCCCGATGGTGGGAAGATCCCGGATCTCGCGGGCATCTCCGGCGCCTTCACCCCTGATTACAAGCCGGAAGAGATCTTCGAAATCGCCAGCAAACTCTACAAGGCATTCAAATCATCCTGATGAGGCAGCGGTCCCGGCCGGGACTTCCGCCGTCGGCTGCAGGCGCCAATTCATCAATGGAGGCCAGAGTGACCGGGTACTGCCGCCGATTTCTGAATCTTTCCGCCAAGTGGACAGGAGACCTCTCGTGAGCCAACCTCGTATGTTTACAGCCGGTACCGGAACGGCGATGGCCATCGGCGGAGTCCGGATCCCTGACAGCAAGCTTGCGCAGGAGATCACCGAGCTCGTTCGCGATACGGAATCGCCGCTGCTGTTCCAGCATTCCAGTCGCGTCTTCTACTGGGGCGCGTTGACCGGTGCGCGGCGCGGCCTCACCTTCGATGCGGAACTGCTCCATGCCGGCGCGATGTTCCACGACATGGGGCTGACGCCGCGGCACAGCAGCCCCAGCGATCGCTTCGAGGTGGATGGTGCGAACGTTGCGCGCGACTTCCTCCGTGGCCGTGGCATATCGCAGCAGGACATTGACACGGTCTGGACGGCGATCGCGCTGCACACGACAGCCGGCATCCCGCAGCACATGCACCCGATAATCTCCCTGGTGACGGCAGGCGTGGAGATGGACGTGCTGGGGATCGCCTACTCCGAATTCTCGGATGCGGAACGCGAGGCCGTGGTGCAAGCCCATCCACGCAGCGCTCACTTCAAGGAGGACATCATCCAGGCCTTCCATGACGGCATCAGGCACAAGCCGCATACGACATTCGGGAACGTCAAGGCTGATGTGCTCGCGGACAAGGATCCGCGCTTCACGCGGACAAATTTCTGCAGCGTGATCCGCGGCTCGGCCTGGCGAGGGTGAAAGGACCCCGCCCAGGCAATCAAAAATCCGGATGCTGAGATCGTTCGGGTCGGCGGCGGCGCCGGGCGACAGGGCGAAGTGGGCCTTTCCACCGCTTCGCGCCTCCAGGATGCCCACGCCGCATGGGCGTGCCAACCGGGCACCATCCGCGTAACCTGCATTCGCCCCCCGCCGCAAACCGGCGGTCGACCAGGCCAGGAGGAGACCAGGCATCGTGATGGCGGCGGTCTCGATCGTGTGCAAGACGCCGCGCCCGGGTGCCGGCAAGACCCGGTTGCAGCCGCTGTTCGGCGCGGAGGGGGCGGCCTCGCTCTCGGCCTGCTTCATCCAGGACGTCGCCGCCGCGGTGGAGGCGGTGCCCGAGGCGGTCGGCCGCCAGGGCTACGCCATCTACGCCCCGGCGGGGTCGGAGGCGGCGCTGCGGCCGCTCCTCCCCCCGGGCTGGGGCCTGGTCCAGCGGCAAGACGCCGACCTCGGCGTGGTGCTGCTCTCCTCCCTCGCAGGCTTCCTGGCGGAAGGGCATGACTGCGCCCTGGTGATCAACGCCGACAGCCCGACCCTTTCGCCGCTGCTGGTTGCGGCGGCGATCGCGGCGCTCCGTGCCCCGGGTGACCGGCTGGTGCTTGGACCCGCGGCGGATGGCGGCTACTACCTGGTCGGGCTCAAGCGCCCGCATGCGCGGGTGTTCCAGGAGGTACGCTGGAGCACGCCGGAGGTGCTCTCCACCACCCTGGGCCGCGCGGCGGAGATCGGCCTTCCGGTCGCGCTGCTGCCCCTCTGGTACGACGTCGACGACGCCGAGAGCCTCGCCCTGCTGGAGGCCGAGATCGCCGGCCGGGCGCTGCCCTTCGCAGGCGCGGGGGGGCCGGCGGTGCACACGCGCGCCTTCCTCGCCCGCCATGGCCGCGCCGCCGCGCGGGAGTGATGGCGGTCGCGGACCGCGGGGGAGCGACGCTGCGCCTCCTCCTCCTCGGCGTGGCGCAGCTCGCGATGACCCTGGCCGGCCCGGTCGTGCACCTGCGCTTCGGCGACCTGGCGTTCATCGCCCTGGCGCTCGCCCAAGGCGGACTGGTCCTTTTCGCGACGCGCCTTGCAGAGGGCTGCGCGGCCCGGCTTGGCCTGCCCGTCATCCTCGGCGTCGCGCTGGCGCTGCGCCTGGCGCTGCTGCCCGTCCCGCCCCAGCTCTCGACCGATGCCTACCGCTACGTCTGGGACGGGCGGGTGCAGGGCGCGGGCATCAATCCCTACCGCTATGTCCCGGCGGCGCCGGAGCTCGCGCCGCTGCGCGACGGGGCCATCTACCCGCACATCAACCGCCGGGACTACGCGGTGACGATCTACCCGCCGGCGGCGCAGCTGCTCTTCTTCGCGGTGACCCGCATCTCGGACGGGCTGCTGGCCATGAAGCTCGCCATGGTCGCTGCCGAGGCGGTCACGGTCGCGGTCCTGCTCGCCCTGCTGCGGCACCTGCGGCGACCGGCGACCCGGGTGGTGGCCTATGCCTGGCACCCGCTGGCGGTATGGGAGATCGCCGGGAACGCGCACATCGACGCCGCGATGGTCGCGGCGATGATGCTCGGCCTCTGGCTCGCGCTGGTGCCCGGCCGGCGGGTGGCGGGCGCCGGCATCCTGGCCGCGGCGGCGCTGCTCAAGCCCTTCGCGGCGCTGGCGCTGCCAGCGGTGTGGCGGCCCTGGGACTGGCGCGCGCCGATCGCCGCGCTGGCGGTCGCCGTGGCGCTGTACCTGCCCTACCTCGCCGTCGGCACGGGCGTGCTCGGCTTCCTGCCGGGCTATCTGAGCGAGGAACGGATCACGGATGGCGGCAAGGCCTTCTGGCTGATCGCCAGCCTGCAGGCACTGACCGGGCCGCTTCCCTGGGCGCGGCTTCTCTATCTCGGGATGGCGACGCTGCTGCTGGGCGCGCTGGCCCTCCGGGTGTCCTTCGCGGCAGGGCCGGCGGCGCGGCTGCAGCGGCTGTTCTGGCTGCTTCTCGCCTTCCTGGTGCTGCTGTCGCCGGACTACCCCTGGTACTTCCTCATGCTGGTGCCCTTCCTGGCGCTGTTCGGCCCGGCGCCGGGCTGGGCGGCGACGATCTGCTGCTTCATGCTCTACGACGAGGTGCGGCAGGATCCCGAGATCGCCTTCGCCCTGCGCGACACGGCGTTCAACCTCGCGGTGCTCGCCACGCTGCTCCTCCCGCTGCGGCCAGGCCGGGCCGCGGCGGCCACAGCCCTGACCTCGGAGGGCATGCCCGATGACCGCATCCATGGCCGCGCAGCCGCCGCCGCGCATCGATCCGCGCCGCTACCACGAGGCCGCCACCCATGAAGCGGTCGCGCCGGCCGCCAGCCGCCCGCCCGTCTGCCTCTACCTGGAGGTGACGAACCGCTGCAACCTGCTGTGCACGACCTGCCCGCGCACCTACGAGGAGCTCGAGCCCCCGGCCGACATGAGCTGGGAGCTGTTCACCCGCATCCTGGACCAGGTGCCCGATATCGCACGCGTGGTGCTGCACGGCGTCGGCGAGCCGATGCTGGTGCGCGAGCTGCCGCGGATGATTCGCCACCTCAAGGACCGCGGCGCCCATGTGCTGTTCAACACCAACGGCACGCTGCTCACCGCGCGCCGGGGCCGCGAACTGTGCGAGAGCGGCCTCGACGAGCTGCGCGTCTCGCTCGACGCCGCCGACGCGAGGACCTTCGTCGCGGTGCGCGGCAAGGACTTCTTCGCCCGCATCCTTCGCAATGTCCGCGCCTTCACCGACATGCAGGCGCGCGAGGGGCTGGCGCTGCCGCGCGTCTCGATGTGGCTGACCGGCCTGCGCGAGACGGTCGAGCAGCTCCCCGCCTTCGTGCGCGTCGCGCACGAGGCCGGGGTGCGGGAGGTGTACCTGCAGCGCCTCGTCTTCTTCGACCGGGATGCGATCGGCCTCGCCCATCCCGACCAGGCGCTGTTCGAGCAACTGACGCGCGAGGAGGCGGCGTATCTGGAGGAAGCCGAGCGGCTCGCCGCCTCGCTCGGCATCGGCTTCGGCGCCTCCGGCGCGGCGAGCGAGCCCGGGACCAGCCTGAAGCGCGCCGGGCAGGCGAGCCCCTGGTCGCTCTGCCGGCGCCCCTGGACGGTGATGTACTTCACCGCGAACGGCCGGGCGCTCCCCTGCTGCATCGCGCCCTTCTCGCAGCGCGGCTACGAGCACTACACGCTGGGCGACGCGACGCAGCAGACGCTCCGTGCGATCTGGAACGGCCCCGCCTACCAGGCCTTCCGCGCGGCGCTGCTCTCCGACGCGCCGCCCGAATGCTGCGCGGGCTGCGGCCTGCGATGGAGCCTGTGACCGCGCCCGGCGGGCCCCTGGTGGCCGCGGTCATCCCTTGCCTCGACGAGGAAGTCGCCATCGGCCCGCTGGTCGCCGCGGTGCTGGCCCAGGGCGTCGCGGAGGTGGTGGTGGTGGATGGCGGCTCGCGCGACCGCACCGCCGAGCGCGCCGCGGCGGCCGGCGCGCGCGTGGTGGTGGAGCCGCGGCGCGGCTATGGCAGGGCCATGCAGGCGGGTATCCGCGCGCTGCCACCCGGGGCGCGCATCGTGCTCTTCCTCGACGGCGACGGGAGCGACCCGCCGGAGCGCATCCCCGACGTGATCGCCCCCATCGCCGCGGGACGCGCGGGATTCGTCCTCGGCTCCCGCCTGCGCGGCGCGCGGGAGAGGGGGAGCCTGTCGCCGCAGCAGGTCGCCGCCGGGCGCATCGCGGGCGCGCTGCTGCGCGCCGTCTACGGGGCGCGCTTCACCGACATGTCGCCGTTCCGCGCGATCCGGCGCGACGCGCTCGATCGCCTCGGCATGCGCGAGGAGAGCTATGGCTGGAACCTCGAGATGCTGATGCGCGTCGCCGCCGCCGGGCTGCGGGCGGAGGAGGTGCCGGTCGGGCAGCGGCGCCGCGCCGGCGGCGTCTCCAAGGTCTCGGGCAACCTCCGCGCCTCGCTCGCCGCGTCCTGGCGCATCGCCGCGACCTTCCTTCGCCTGGCCGTCGAACTGCGCCGCGGCGGCGTGCGGCGGGCATGAGGCCCGGAGCCGCCGCAGCCCAGGCCAGCCGCCGCCGGGCAGGGACGACCGCGCCTGGCGAGCCCTGGGCAGGTGCCTACGCGACCAGCGTGTAGACCCGCCCGAACACCCGCCCGAACACCCCCTGGGGCCGCGTCGCCGTGCGGTGCAGCAGCAGCGCGTCCAGGCCGAGGCTGCGGCCGGCGCCATAGATGGCGAACTGGCCCAGCGTGAAGGCGATGAACAGGTACTGCCACGGCCACTCGTCGGGATGGCGGTACAGGCCGAGCCAGAGCTGCAGCGCGAACAGCGTGCCGAGCAGGCTGAACAGCCGCACCGCGACGCCGAGGATCAGGCTGACCGCGAAGGACATCTCGGAGAGGACGGTCACCGTCTGCAGCAGCCCGATATTGGGCAGCAGCACCTCGCGCGCGAAGTCGCGGTGGAAGGCGAAGGCGGCGTGCTCGGCGATCTGCCCTGTCCAGTACTCGAACCCGCCGGAGACGGGCAGCGGCAGCTTCCACAGCGAGCCCTGGAACCACATCGCGCCCATCAGGACGCGGAACAGCCAGATCGTCACGTCGGCGGCGTTGCGCTGCGCCGGGTCGCGGCGCCAGTTCTCCCGCGCGATCCAGGCGCTGGCCGCGAGCAGGCCGAGGAACAGCGCGACGACGAGCCAGCGCCAGGGCCCGAGCGCAAGCTGGTCCGGTTGCTGGCCGATGAGGAACAGCCAAGTGTCGTAGAAGGGGTTGGTGCGCATGCGGGTCGGGCCTCCGTCGGTGGGCCGGGCACGCTTCGGATCCGACCCGGGGCGGCGCGCGGCCCTGGCCCGAGGTCATCAGGCCGCCGGGTTGCCCTGCCCCGGTCCGGCCATCGCGAAGGCGCGGGACGCCGCCGCGAGGATCCGGAGCGCGTCCGCCGCGCCGTCCGCCTCGCCCTTCTCGAAATCCCCTTCGTCCCGGCCCATGGCGTTGGTTACATGTGCGACGCACAGCACCGGCCGGCGGCGCGCTGTGGCGAAGGCATAGAGCGCCGCCGCCTCCATCTCGACCGCGAGGCAGCCCCGCGCCCGCGCCGCGGCGATCGCGGCCTCGGTCTCTCGGAACGGCGCGTCGGTCGTCCAGGTGGCGCCCCGCAGCACCAGCAGGCCGGGCGCGTCCGCGTGCAGCGCCGCCGCGGTGCGCGCGAGCAGGCCGGGGTCCGGCGCGTCGGCGAATGGGCCGGGCGGGAGGTAGTGGTGGCTCGTGCCCTCGTCGCGCAGCGCCCGCTCGATCAGCACGAAGTGTGGGTCGGCGGGCAGGTCCGGGGCGACCCGGCCCGCCGAGGTGATGCTGACGAGGAGCGCGCAGCCGCAGACGAAGAGCTGCTCGGCCACCAGCACGGCGAAGGGGGCGCCGACGGCGCAGCCGATCGCCCCGGCCGTGCCGGCGCCGTCGGGCAGGTCGAAGGTGACGAGCCCGGTATGGTAGCAGGCCCAGCCCCGGTGCGGCCGGGTGGCGCCGGCGCGCGCGAGGTGACGCAGGATGTCGCCATCGGGGTCGAGCAGGCAGATGGGCGGGACCGGCTCGACAGGCAAGCGACGCTGGCGGCGCGCCTCGCGCAGTAGCGCTTCCGGTCGGAACACCGACGGGGCGTGCTCGTCCTTGGCGGCGAGGAGGGGCGAGGCTGCCACGGCGGCGCCGCGTTGGTCGGTCATGAACCCTCCCGAGTGCCGCCGGGGAACCCGACGGCGGGCTCCGGAACACTGGCAGACGGCGCCGCCGAGGGCCAGGAGGTCACGCGGCTGCGCGGCGCGGGGCCGCAAGGCGCGATCCGGTGAGCGATGCGCGGGAGGGCGTGCATCCGACGCCCGCAAGCCCTGAATCGGCCCGCCTCCGCCTCTACCCGCAACCGCATCGGGCGGTTGACCCGCTCAATGATGCAGCGGACGATCCGGGCATGGACGGTCCTTCCTCGTCGCGGAGCATGCGACGCATCGTGGTCGGCCTGTTCCTCTCCGCCTTTCTGATCCTCGCCGGGTCCTTCGCCCGGCACGCCCCATGGCCGGGGCCCTTCGACGAGCTGCAGCACGTGTCCTACGCGGCCGCGCTTCAGGAGCAAGGCAGCGTCGTCCCGCACTTCGAGGCGCAGCGGGTGCTGGACCCCTCGGACCTCAGCCGCTGGACCGAGGCGCGGAACTACGTCGGTCACCCCTCGCCCTACTACGCGCTCGTCGCCCTCCTCCTCGACCGTTCCTTGCCGCCGTCCGAGGCGTTGGCGGTTCCGCGCCTGCTGTCCTTCGTGCTGATCGCCGCCGCCGTCGCCCTGACCCTGGCCGCCGGGCTGCGGCATTTCGGCTCCTCGCTGACGGCCACGGTGACGTTCTGCGCCCTGGTGGCCCTGTGCCCGATCCTCTTCCCTCTCTCGGCGCAGGTCACGAATGACTCGCTCGCGGTCCTGGCCGGCGCGCTCGCCTATTGGGGCGTGTCGCGGGAGGCGTCTCGGCTGGGCGCCGCGGCGTTCGCGGCGGGGCTGGTGCTCGCGATGTGGGCGAAGCCCAATGCGGGCCTCCTGGTCGGCGCCTGGGCCGGCTGCGTCGCTTGGTTGCGGGGCGGCCCGCCCCTGAGACCTGCGCTGGTCGTGGCGGCCGGCGTGGTGGGCGCTGCGCCCTATCTCGACATGCTCTGGCGGTACGGCACGGCCATCCCGGTCACCTTCGAATGGGTGAGCGGGACCACCGGCACCGCCGTGTCCACGTCCGGGTACGTGCGTCAATTCCTCGGCCAGTTCGCCCGCAGTTGGAGCATCGGGGAGATCGGCCGCCCCGTTGTCCTCCTCGCCTTCGGTGCCCTCCTCGCCTGCGCGGGGTGGGGCGCCTGGCTCGGGCGAAAAGCACTCGATCCATTCAGGGGAGAGGTCGCGGCCGCCGCCGTAATGGCGTTCGTGGCGGTCCTCGCGATCCACCTGCCGTACGCGGCCCTCACGCTCGGCGGGAGCCGGGGCGCGGCCGCTTTCCGCTACTACCTGGCGCTCTGGCCGATGCTGGCGCACGCGGTGGCGCTGGCCGCGGCCGAGGCGCCGGGTCGGCAGCAGCGGGTCGCGGTGGCGGGACTGGCGCTCGTGGCCATTGTCGGTGGACTGGTCTCGTAGGACCGGCCAGCGGCACTCGGCCCCCCCCCGAGGATGAACCGACCCTTGTCGTGCGGCCGCGGGGTCAGGACTGACCCGCTCCGATGCGGCGGCGAAACCAATCCCACCCGCTGGCGAGGCCGCGATGATAGGCTTGGGCGAGACCAGCTGGCACTGGCGCGCAATCGACAGCTGGGGCCGATCCCGGGTCCAGCCAGTCAACAGGTCAGGCGCGGAACCCAGGAAAGCTGCGCCTCAGGGCGCGGCGGTCCTCGGCGGAGACCACGACTTGCAGGGCAACTGGCGGATGGGGTGGGATTCGAACCCACGATACGGCTCGTCACCGTATACGCACTTTCCAGGCGCGCGCCTTCGACCGCTCGGCCACCCATCCCCGCTGGCCCGGGGCCGCGGTCCCTTACTGTCTTGGCCCGCGCCCCGCAACCGCTCCCCCCTTCCGCGGCGGCGCCGTCCGTGGTTCCTCCCGGTCGCGGAACACCTGCGTCTTTCGGGGGGAAACCATGGACCGTCGTCGCCTGATCGCCCGCGGCGCCCTGGGCGCGGGCGCCGCCGCCGCGCTCGCCGCGCCGGCCCTTTCCCAGCCGATGCAGCACGATGCCCAGGCCCCTGCGCCGCCGGCGGTGCCGGCGAGCCTTGCCGACTGGGCGAAGGGCGCGCGGCTCTATCCCGGGCTTGGCAGCTTCCA